>NYUB01000029.1 GCA_002683785.1 Deltaproteobacteria bacterium | reverse complement strand
TCTTGAACCAGATGAGGTCTAGGAAGTTGTTTTCACTATCAACCATCATGATTGTTCCTATTATGATTCAGAATCTGCATGGTAGGTTGCAGACGATGGCGCATACAGCCTGAAAGTAGAGGCTTCCAGCCGTGACATTCGTTTGCAAAAACAGGTAAAACTGATTGATGCTGATCCGGTCCCTTTTGTTTTCTCCCGGTTTACTCCTTTGAAGGAATGGATGACCCGTCCCAAAGCCCTCTCTTTGGTGGAACCACTTATAGAGAAAAAATCAACAGAAATCGCATTGCATCAGGACGAGGATGCTAAAGCCATGATGGAAGCGTTGTTTATGGATTTGCCTATCGTGAAGTTAGTCCAGTTCAGCCGTGGTCAATTTACGGAAGAGCAATTAGATGAAATGATTCATAAAGCCAATTTAAGGAAATAGTAACTTTGCTCAACCTTTCAGCTCAAGGAAAAACCATGAAAGAATGGTCATTCCAACTTTACAGTGCTCGAAAATTTCCTTCTCTGCGAGAAAGTCTGCGTTTGATTGCAGATTTAGGATATTCACAAGTGGAAGGATTCGGGAGTCTTTACAATGACACAGATAATCTGAAAACCATGCTGGACGATGCTGGAATCACAATGCCTACCGGACATTTCGATCTGGCCATGCTCCAGAATTCCATAGAGGGATTTCAAGTTGCTGAAAAACTTGGTGTAGAAGTGATCGTTTGTCCCTACTTAAAAAAAGACGATCGACCTAAGGATTCAGAGGGTTGGAAAAGGTTTAGTCAAACTCTGACAGACATTGGAGATCGATGCCGAAAGATGGGTTTTAAATTTGCCTGGCACAATCATGATTTCGAATTTGTACCGATGCCGGATGGCCAAATCCCCATGAAGATTATGCTCGATAATTCGGACATGGATTGGGAAATGGATCTTGCCTGGGTGGTTCGTGGTAACTCCAATCCCGAGGATTGGATTGTCGAATACGGAAACAGGCTTTGTGCAGTGCATTTCAAAGATCTGGCTGTGGATGGAGAAAATACAGATGAAGATGGCTGGGCTGATGTCGGCCATGGTGTCATCGATTGGCATTTGATAAACCAGTTACTGGAAAAGACACCTGTATCCTGGTTCATCATGGAACATGACAACCCAAACGACCTTGTGCGTTTTGCAAGACGCTCTATAGAAACCGTAAGAGAATTGGAAAGAGGCAAATGAATGCAAAATTAGGGGTTGGAGTTATTGGATGTGGGAATATATCTTCAGCCTATTTCCGGCTCGCTCCCCTGTTCAGGAATATCGAAATTAAGGCCTGTGCAGATCTAAAAGCTGAAACTGCTCAAAATCAGGCTGCAGAATTTGGAATTCTAGCCATGGATGTTGATTCTCTCCTGGCAAATCGGGATGTGGAGATCATCGTCAATCTCACCGTGCCCGATGCCCACTTCATGGTTTCCAAATCAATCATTGAATCAGGGAAACACGTCTTTTCGGAAAAACCTCTGACGCTATCACTTGATGAAGCCATTAAACTTAAAGTAATGGCTGAAACTCGGGGAGTTAAGCTTGCTTGTGCGCCAGATACCTTTCTGGGAGGAGTTCACCAGCAGGCTAGAAATCTCATCGACTCTGATTCAATAGGAAACGTCACGGGGGGAACTTGTCATGTCATGAGTCACGGTATGGAACACTGGCATCCAAACCCGGATTTTTTCTACAAACCTGGAGGAGGGCCCATCATGGATCTAGGCCCTTATTACATTGGCAATCTGATTCAGTTGATTGGGCCCGTCAACCGTGTAACTGCTTTAGCCACCATTCCTCAACAAACACGAACCATTTCCAGTGAAGAACGTTTTGGAGACAAAATCTCCGTGGAAACACCGACCACCATCCATGCTGTGCTTGAGTTCAAAAACAAGGCCCTCATCACGCTCGGTTCGAGCTGGGATGTATGGAATCATGGTCATCCGAACATGGAGCTCTATGGCACGAATGGTTCTCTCAGAATCCCTGATCCCAATTTTTTCAGCGGAGAACTCCAGCTTGCATCCGAGGAAGGTGATTTTGAATCTGTTCAGCAATGGGNTCACCCNNTTGGAAAAGTNAACGAAGANCATGACTCAGGATGGANGGCCAACTACAGGACCGTTGGACTGGCTGATCTTGCCAGAGCCATCCTTGAAGGAAATGATGCCCGTTGTCAAATTGACCGACCTCTTCACGCAGTTGAAGTCATGACCTCCATCCTTCAGTCGACTGAAACCGGAAAAACAATTGAAATGACAACTACCTGTACACGCCCAGAACCTTTGGGTCCCGAAAAAGCAAGAAATCTAATGTCCTAAAATCAATCAAAATACAGGGGGATACTATCTAAAAAAACCATGCTTGATTTTTCAATTATTTTGATCATTCAAATTGGAAGGAGGTGCCTTAATAAAACANACCTTTTTTTCATAGTGATGCTTTCATAAAGGTTGAATACTGTTTCTGCCTTACTCAACCTTTCCCCNAATCTTTGTTTAAACAATCTAAAATCATGATTTTCAAAGGTTTTTTGAATTTATATAGAGTGAGGAATAGATCTGATTTGATGGATTTGCTTAACNTTTTTAATTGACATTTTTTTCATCACTCATCTCTTGTGCAACTCGAAAGCGTTCTTGAAGATAAGCTGTTTGTTCAAAAATAACATCGGATGCAAGTTCTTGATTCCTCAGACGAAGGGCATCAAGAATTTTTTCGTGTTGACTGATGATCACTGCCCGGTCACGAACCCGAAAGACAACCATGTTTTCAATTGGCTGAAGAGCTTCGATGACNGAAAACATAATGAACTGNAGAAGAGGATTATGGCATGCATTGGCAAGACAACGATGAAAACGAACATCAGATGCACAAAATTCTGTATCTGNAAGATTCGTATCTTTTTGAATCAGTAGTTCTTGTTCCAACAGGTTTAATTCTTCTTCATCTCGACGTTCAACTGCATGCTGAATACAAACCAACTCCAAATCCCTACGTGCTTCAAGGATTTCAGGGATCGAAAACTCTCCTAGACTGACCAGAAAAGCCGTTGAAGTGCAAAGATTTGAACTGACTTCTTCATAACTGGGTCGATTTACAAATGTTCCTCCGGTAGGTCCCCTTCTGGATCGAATGAGACTCTGGGCAGCAAGCCTTTTTAAGGCTTCCCGAATTGTTGGCCTAGACACCTGAAACTGCCCAGCAAGTACTTCTTCCGTTGGAAGTTGGTCATCTGCTTTGAGTGTTCCATTTGTAATGGATTCTAAGATCTTTTCCGATATCTGCTTGGCTAGACTGACGTTTACAATAGGTTCGTAGTTGAGTTTTTTCTTATCCAAAGGGNCTCCCTAGTTGGTTTTAACTTCAAATAATTATTTCATCAGACTTAAAGAGATCAAGAAAAACAAGAAAAAACAAGAAAAAATAATATTTGCTTGACAAATATAGGTTAATAAAAATACCTTATCCTTTTTTATTCATCTTTGCAAATTTTCAAAAATCTCTGGAACTCTGGTTTCCTGAACAGATTGACCTAAAAGAACACCTTTCTGATTATGTCCAACCAACCAACTACTAAAGATATTTATCCATTAGGGGAAAGACCTCCATTAGGGGTCGTTCCTGAAAAAATGCATGNTTTTTGTGTCAGGCAAGATCGTTTTGGGGAACCGAAAGACGCTTGGAAGCGCGAAGTAATTCCGGTACCGGAAATAGGACCTAAGGATGTGCTGGTATACACCATGGCTACTGGNATTAATTACAATAATGTTTGGGCCGGGCTNGGTTTTCCTGTAGATGTGATTGCAGATCGACAGAAAAAAGGAGAACCCGAAGATTTTCATGCTGGAGGAAGTGACTCAGCAGGAATTATCTGGGCAGTGGGTTCCGAGGTTGAAAATGTGAAGGTTGGTGATGAAGTCGTGATTCATTCTGGCTGGTGGGAACCAGATGATCCTTGGGTGCTTTCAGGAAAAGACCCCATGCTGGCTTCATCAACACGAATCTGGGGCTACCAGACCAACTATGGAAGTTACTGTCAATTCACAAGGNCTCAATCCCATCAATGCCAGAAAAAACCAAAACACCTCAGTTGGGAAGAATCTGCGTGTTACATGCTCTGTGCTTCGACTGCCTATCGAATGCTGATGGGTTGGTCTCCAAATGTTATTGAGGAAGGTGATGTAGTTCTTGTCTGGGGAGCAGCAGGAGGACTGGGTTCACTGGCTTTACAGATCGTTAGCGCACTTGGGGGNAAAGCGGTTGCAGTCATTTCAGANGAAGAGAAAAGACNGTTCTGCCTTGATAAGGGTGCAGTGGGAGTGATCAACCGGAAGGATTTTGATCACTGGGGNCCTATGCCTGANACCAATGCACNAGAATGGGGNACATGGATGAAGNGCGCCCGTGCCTTCGGCAAAGCGATCTGGGAAGCAGTTGGAGAAAAAAAGAATCCACGGATAGTTTTTGAGCATCCAGGAGAGTCAACCCTGGCAACTTCAGATTTTGTCTGTGATATCGGAGGAATGGTAGTGATCTGTGCCGGGACCACAGGCTACAACATAACCATGGATCTTCGTTACCACTGGATGATGCAGAAACGTTTTCAGGGCAGTCACCTGGCTAATGATGATCAGGCTTCAGCGGTTAATGAACTGGTGATTTCAAGAAAGGTGGACCCCTGCCTTTCTGGAACTTACAGTTTTGATGAAATAGCCCATGCCCATCAACTGATGCATGAAAACAAACATCCATATGGGAACATGGCCTGCCTGGTCAATGCGACTGAGAAAGATACTGGAATGCAATAATGTTGTTACGTTGCAGGAAAAATAGATTGGTACTTTTGGTCGCGGTATTGGTTACACCTTTGATGACACTTTTTTCTAGCATTGCATCAGGCAAGATGATGGCGGAAATACAATGCAAGAACACAGAAGAAAAACTGGTATATGACTGTATGATTTCACTGATGGATATGAAAACCAGCATTAAAGTCAAAGAAGCAGTGTTCAATGTAAGTGCGGATATGCCTTCTATGCCCGGAGCTCATAATGTCAAACCCATCATGGCGCACTCCATGGGTATGGGGATGTACCATGTGCGTTTAGCACTGGAAATGTATGGTGAATGGGCATTGAAACTTGATTTCACCAAACCAAGAAGAGACCGCATCATAAAAAAAATGAATTTTGGTAAGCATGGGATGGTCATGAAGAATGATCATAAAATGAAACACAATCATATGAAGGAGGGCAAGGAAAAGGGAGAAGGTAAAATGAAAATTTCCCATGATCATGGGAAAATGCATAAGCAAAAAAATGATTAAATATCACCTCCAATTTAGGAAAGGTGATAACACATAAAATATTTAACTAAATAAAAAGGGAAAAATGAAAAAAATAACTCAATTATTAATGGCAGGGTTGTTAGTGAGCTTTTTTATATTTGCTCAAAACTCTTTTGCTGCAGACAGGTCCGTTAAAGTGTTGGGATGGGGAGCAAAGTCTGGTCCGTTAAAGTCATTTGGGGTCAATTCAGAAGCTGCATTGAGGTCTGCTGTGGACCAAATCAATTCTGCCGGTGGTGTAAGAATGGGTGATGGAACAATGGTACCGATGGAAGTTATCGGTTATGAAGACAGTTCCTGTAAGAAAGATCAGGCCATTGCGATTCTTCGTAAAACAGCTTCGACAACTGATGCGGTTGTTGGTATGGGTACCACTTGTTCAGGAGTCTGTCAGGCAATGTTCGGTGTTCTTCAGAAAAAGGTTGGTGATACCTCTGATTCAGGTTTGCAGATGCCTATTCTTGCTGATACCTGCATTCGTCCTGGACTCGCTAAAATCTCTGATTGGGCTTTCCGAAATGTTCCGAATGAAGTTAGCATGTACGATGAACTTTTCGCATGGCTCAAAAAAACACATCCCAATGTAAAGACATTCACTGGCGGTTCTGAAACTGACCAAGGACATTCTTTTGGTACCTATACTGCCATTATTGTTCAAAAAGCGATCAAAGCTGGTTTTGAATGGGTTGGTCCATCAGTTTCACAATTAGGACCTAAAGTTGGTCAGGGTAAAAAAGAACTTATCGCTGCAGCTAAATCTCAGCATTGGCTGATGGGGGACACGAACTACACAGTACAAGCTCGTAAAATAAAGAAGCAGAATGCTGATATGGTCATTGTTGCATCACACCCATTTTCTGCATGTGGAATGCTTAAGGAAATGAAGCGTCAGAGAATTAAGCCAAAGATGCTTGTCGGTCTGACCAGTTCAGCAAGTCAGGAAACCCTGAATGGCTGTATGAAAGCTGCAGAAGGAATCATCATCCCTACAGGTTTTGCTCCTATCACTGCAGAAGCCAACAAAGCTAATGGTATTGTAGCCAAAGCAGGAGGTTTCTTGGACCTTCATAGTAGTGCTGCATGGGAAAATGCTTATCTTGTCAAAACTGCAGTAGAAAGAGCTTCACTCATGGGAACTCCTAATAGTCTTCAGCAGGATAGGATGAATTTCAGAAATGCTCTGGCTTCAATAACTGCTATGGACGGATTAATTGGTCCAGTTACTCGTGATCCTGATTCAGGAGAAGCGACCAAACCATATGTCTACGCTCAAGTAGTTAATGGTAAATGGAAGGTCATTCATGACCCACGTGGCTGATTAATATTCCTCCACAATCATTCCGTCAAATCTCTATTTGGCGGGATGATCTTTCTGATCTAAAAGTGGAAATTCTCCACAATCATTCTTTGTTTAATTATTTGCAAAATAAGCTGTCCATACATTGATGACGGTATAATTTTTTGGAAGTATTTTAATTAGCGAATTATGGAAGATTTCTGGTATGAGTTCATAGAAATCATTCAAACCATAGGGGATGGATTATTGTTTGGATCCACTTATGCGCTCATTGGGATTGGTTTCACCCTTATTTTTGGCGCTATGGGCAAATTAAACATGTCTTATGCCGCTGCTGCCATCGCTGGAGCCTATTCGGGATTGGCTGCATTTGTATTGATTGATGCTCCTTTGTTTCTCGTATTTTTAATTTCTTCTTTTGCATCCGCTGTTTTGGGCTATCTGTTGTATCTTTGCTGTTTCCGTTTCATACCGTCCAGCAACCACCTTGCAGCATTAATGGCCTCCGTAGGAGGACTATTTCTGATAGATGAATTGATCGTTCATGCAACCCAAGGCTCACCATTGACCTTTCCAAGCATTTTTGAAGATTCATACTTCGAAATCGGTCCATTTGGAATCCGAGGAGACCTTCTTTTCGTTTTTTTGATTGGATTGGTCAGTACAGGAATTCTTCTTTATGTACTGTTTCGAACCCGACTAGGGCTTGCTACAAGGGCAGTTGCCCAACAGGATGTTGCCGCTCGATTATGTGGCATTGGAGTCCATAAGACCAATTCCATGACTTTTGCAATTGCAGGACTTTTGGGTGGAATCGCGGGGGCTATGACTGCTGCTGCCGTGGGAGTCCTTTCACCAGTAATGACAGTGCCATTAACCATCAAAGGACTGATTGTAACAGTGATTGGAGGATTGGGTTCGATTCCAGGAGCGATCATTGCGGGACTTTTTGTAGGTGGATTCGAAAATGTTTTCCTTTATGTACGTGGTATTGATGAAAGGGATATGTATGTTGTGGCACTGTTGTTTATTTTTCTTGTCTTTCGTCCGAATGGTCTTTTTTCAAAGACCATTACACGAGATTGAAGATTAGAACTCATTTAGTCATTGCTTCATGGATTTTTATCTAAATCTTATCAATACCATAGGTATTCATACTCTGCTCGGACTATCGGCATACATACTTATGCTGACTGGGCAACTTTCAATGGCTCAAGCAGGATTTTTTGCAGTGGGTTCCTATAGTGCAGCAATCATGACGGTGTTATTTGAATGGAATATTATCCCGGCAATATTCATTGCGATGCTTTTGGCGGGTTTACTGGCGTTTCTTGTGGGATTCCCTGCACTCAGGGTCAAAGGGTTGATGCTTGTCGTGGCAACCATTGCATTCAGTGAATTCATGAGAATGTTTTTCTATAACTTCAAATGGCAAATCACGCGAGACGGTCAGGAAATTGGTCCAGACGGGACCATGGGTTTTGCCGAAATAAGATACTTTAGCGATAACGGATGGAGCAATTGGGAAGTCACTTTTTTGATTTGGGTTTTTGTTTTGATGATTATGGCTGTGCTTTGGTGGATTGATCAATGTCGTGCAGGAGCCGTTCTTCGTGCAGTCGGTGAAGATGAACTGGCCGCAAGCAGTGTTGGAATCAATTTGACGGTTGTCAAAGTATCGGCAATGACTGCAGGAGGTTTTATTGCAGGACTGGCTGGGGGGCTATATTCCCATCAGGTCACTTCTCTGGATCATCATAGTTTTACTGTTTTATTGGGAACTTTCGCTATTGCTTATCCGATCCTAGGTGGGCTTTCCAATGTTTTTGGAACTCTGGTGGCAGTGGTCTTTATTCAGGGAATTTTGGTTGAGGGACTTCGCTTTCTTGGAGACTGGCGGATGATCCTGTTTGGAGTTTTGATTATTTTGTCAATGAACTTTAAACCAGATGGTCTTTTTGATAATCAAAGCCTTCGTTTGATCAAACAGTCGCTTCGATTCAAATCATAAAATAACATCACTAACAGCATTCCAAGTTAATTCAATCTCCTTTGTCTAGTGCTTGAAATCAAATCCCTTTCAAAACATTTTGGTGGTGTCAAGGCACTGGATATGCTGAATCTCTCGATCCACGAAGGAGAGATTTTTGGCATCATTGGACCCAATGGATCGGGGAAAAGTACTCTGGTTAATGTCGTCTGCGGAGTCTTTCCACCCACCAAAGGTGATGTTGTTTTTTCAGGTAAAACAGTCATCGGTTGCCCTGCTCACGAGCGTTTGAGTTCTGGCATCGCAAGAACATTTCAAAACATCCGTCTCTTTCCTGGACTGACAGTTTGGCAAAACCTATGGGTTGCACGTAATTCAATTGAAGACATAAAGAGTGAAAGCCGAGTTTCACGATGGTTAGGAAAAAACAGTAAGGTAAAAAAAGAAATCGATGAGATACTTGAATTTTCCAGTCTCGCAGAACGAGCAGATGAACTGGCATCCAGCCTTGCCTTTGGGGAACAAAGACGTCTTGAATTAGCGCGAGCCACTGCAACAAAACCTCGTCTCCTTCTTTTGGATGAACCTGCTGCAGGTATGAACCAGGACGAAATACGTGACCTCGACTCAAGAATCCGACAACTTCAGAAAAAAGGAACCACGATCATTTTAGTAGAACATGTCATGGAATTGGTAATGGGCGTCACAGACCGAATTGCAGTGCTGAATTTCGGATCAAAAATAGCAGAAGGTACCCCTGATGATATCCAGAAGAATGAAGCCGTACAAGAAGCCTACCTTGGCTACACAGAAGAGGATTAAGATAGGATGCTCTATCTAGAAGATATCAGAACCTTTTATGGTGAAATTGAAGCACTCAAAGGATTGACCCTCGAAGCCAGGAAAGGTGAAGTGACTTGTGTTCTGGGACCTAATGGTGCTGGAAAAACGACTACCATGTTCACCATTGCAGGCATTCTCAAACCACGTACTGGAACCCTATTCCTTGAAGATGAGAACCTTACCCATGTGTCTGCTCAGAGCAGGGTCCGAAAAGGAATCGCTCTTGTTCCTGAAAACCGTTTGATTTTCCCCCAGATGACTATTGCAGAAAACTTAGATACTGGTGCCTTGTCGAGACCTTTGAAGGATGCAGGCATACAAGAGGATATCCTGAAAATGTATGAAAGGTTTCCACGTTTACATGAACGAAAAGAGCAAATGGCAGGAACCCTTTCAGGTGGGGAACAGCAAATGCTTGCCATTGCACGTGCTCTTATGGCAAAACCAAAGATCCTATTGATGGATGAACCTTCTCTCGGACTTGCTCCTCTGATAGTGAAGGAAATCTTTAATATTATCCGCCAACTGAATGAGGAAGGGGTGACCATTCTACTTGTAGAACAAAATGCAAAAATGGCTTTAACGGTCGCAGACCATGTCTACCTCATTGAACAGGGAAAGGTTACCTTCAATGGAAATCCCTCTGAAATCCATCAAGATGAAGTCATCCGCCGTGCCTACCTCGGCTCCGAAGTCAGCTGACAGGATATCCTGAACCCAATCGGTTGAGATGATCACCGACTTTGTTCAGAATTGTATCGACGGAATCATGGTCGGTTCGGGTTATTCCCTCCTTGCACTAGGTTTTACCCTCGTTTTTGGTGTCTTAAAACGTCTCAATTTATCCTATGGCCCTAGCATCATGCTAGGAGCCTATGTGGGAACCTGGTCCTTTCTGAACATTGCCGACAACATCTGGTTAGTATTACTAACAACAATTTGCGCTACGGTTGTTATCGGAATCTATGTAGAACAACTTTGTTTCAGAGCGGTGAGTAAGGAAACTACCATCGCCTCGATGGTTTCCAGCTTTGCCATCTGGATGCAACTTGAAGAAATTGCACTTCATCTTCTTCCTGAAAGGACTTATCCCTTTCCAGCATTCTTCGATTCAGGGCTTTTGGAATTTGGTCCATTTACAGCACGCAGTGAATATCTTTTCATGTTTGTCGTGATGTTGCTGCTGCTATTGATTTTACATGCCTTTATTTACAGGACTCGGATCGGATTAGCCATCCGAGCATATTCAGATCATCCTTCGGCATCAGCCTATATGGGGATTGATGGATCCAGTGTGCTCTTTCTTGCTTTCATCATCGTTTCCATCATTGGAGGAATCGCAGGATTTCTAATCCTTTCAGCAGATTCTCAAATCACTCCCTTTTTTGGTCTCTGGGCCACCTTCAAGGGATTGATTGCCATGATGCTTGGTGGAATAGGATCCCTTTCAGGAGCTGTTTTGGGAGGACTGATACTCGGTGTCATTGAAGCCAATGCCTTTTGGTATGGAGATCCAGTCATACGGGATATCTCATCATTCATGCTGCTTTTTACCATGCTGATCATTCGCCCTGGAGGAATTTTCGGGCATAAAATAGAAATTCATCAGAAAATCGCCTCTGAACGTGTCTAAAAAAAGGAAATGCTGAACGATTATTTGCTGACCGTGATTTCCAATATTGGAATGATATCGATGATAGCAATCTCGGCTTACTTGATTCTGATTACTGGAGAAATCTCATTTGGGCAACAGGCATACTTCGGTATCAGTGCTTACGCAGGATCCATTGCAACAACCCTTTGGGGTTGGCCTTTCTGGATGGCTTTGATCTTTGGAAGTTTCCTGGCTGGCGTTGCCGGTGGTTTGATCAGTGCTCTCACCGTCCGAATCAACGGAATTTATTATTCCATTGCAACATTGGCTTTTGCAGAAATGGTCCGGTTGTCTTTGTTGAAATTCAGTTATCAGTTTGAAATAGATGGTGAATGGATTGGCCCGAACGGATCAGAGGGTTTTGGAGAAATCCGATGGATTTTTGAAAATGACATCAGCATTCTCGAGTATACCTTACTGATCTATTTAGTTCTCTTCCTGTTGATTGCATTTATCTATCTGATTGAACACTCCAAGCTTGGAATGATCTTCAGGATGCTTGGTCAAGATCCCTTGCTGGCAAGTGTGCAAGGAGTAAAAATCATTCGGTATAAAGTTCTTGCAGCAAGTCTTGCTGGATTTGCTGCTGGCTTGGGAGGAATGCTCTATGCCCACTCTTTCACCTACATCGAACCCCAGATCTTCAATGTGATGCTTGGAGTCCACTCACTGGCATATGGTCTAATCGGAGGATTAGGAACCGTTTTGGGGCCGATTATCGGTGTCGTCCTTGACATTGGTTTTCTTGAGTCAATTAGGGGAATTCAAGGATACAGAATGATTGTCTTTGGGGGCTTGATGGCGGTCATGTTGATCTTCATGCCTCGAGGAATCCTAGATGAAAAAAGAGTCCATCGATTCAAGAAATTTTGGGAAGGTAAAACCCATGTTTGATTTGAGGTCCATCAGCAAATCTTTTGGAAGCTTGAAGGCTCTTGATCAATTAGACCTGCAGTTGAAGCCAAAGATCATAACTGGTTTAATCGGGCCAAATGGTTCTGGTAAAACAACTCTCATCAACATCATGACTGGAATCTATGCTCCAGATTCAGGATCGATTTATTTTCACCAGCAAAACCTTACTGGTGAATCTGCTGAATGCTTTGCTCAAAAGAGTATCGCAAGGACATTTCAGAACATCAGGCTTTTTAAACGCATGACAGTCATGGAAAACATCATGGCTTCATTAGTGACTAAAGAAAAAAACAAAAGAAATAATTGGTTTTCTTACCCTTTTACTAGAAACAAATTCAATCTGAACAAAGCTCATGAAGTTCTTGAGATTATGAATTTGAAAGATCAAAGGAATCTTTTTGCTGAAGAACTGCCTTTGCCCTTAAGGAGAAAATTAGAGATTGCAAGAGCCCTTGTAGCTGAACCCGAAGTGATTTTACTGGATGAACCTGCTGGTGGAATGACTCCTTCAGAAACCTTTGAAATGGCTGAACTGATTAATCTCCATGTGGCCCCTGGACGAACCATTGTTTTGATTGAACACAAAATGGACCTGATCTCAAAAATTTGCAACCACCTTGTGGTTCTTAATCATGGAGAAAAAATTGTTGAGGGAGAAACCCATGAGGTTCTTTCTCATAAAAAAGTTTTGGAAGCATATATAGGGATTTGATGGCCATGCTTGAAGTTTCTCAGCTGAATGTTCAATACGGTGAGGTTCGGGTTCTGGAAAATCTAAATCTAACAGTAGATAAAGGAAATATTGTTGCCATCACAGGTACAAATGGTTCAGGTAAAACTTCGGTGCTAAACGCCATTGCTGGTATTCACCCTCCTTCCTCAGGTTCCATCATATTTTCTAACGAAAAGATTCACGGCCTACCAACCCACCAGATTGTTGGCAAAGGTCTTGTTCTAGTTCCAGAAGGCCGCCAGTTGTTTCCTACACTGACGGTTCAAGAAAATTTAATGGCTGGGTTGCATTCTAAGGGAGGGTTGTTGCTTAAAAACAAATTACCACAAGATCTGCTTAAAAGGTTTCCAATCATCAAAAACCGGCTGAATACCTCAGGAGCAAGTCTGAGTGGAGGACAGGCTCAGTTGATAGCATTGGCAAGAGGCTTGATTTCCAAACCTAAACTGCTCCTGCTTGATGAACCAACCCTTGGTTTAGCTCCAATCGCAGTAAAAGAATTTTTTGATCTGATTCTAAAACTTCGTGAAGAAGGGCAGACCATTTTGATGGTAGAGCAAAATCTAAAACAGACCCTTGAAATTGCTGACTATGGTTATGTCCTAGAAAGTGGAAAATTAGTGATGCAAGGAAGTGGGAATGCTCTGCTCAAGAATTCAGGTCTTGTTGAAAATTACCTTGGTTTTAAAAACACTTGAAAAACCATAAATCATATGACGTTGAGGTTTATCAAAAATAATTGGATTTATTCTTGAGAGTCGAAATCAAAATCTTTGCTGGCTTCCTCGAATCAACTTTCGGAATATTTGCCGATCCCACAAGCTTCCATAGCATCCTTAATTTCTGAAAGTATCACTGGATCATCTATGGTCGCAGGAACCGGAACATCTTCTTCAAAGGCAAGTTGTCGGATGGTTTTTCTTAGGATCTTACCGGATCGGGTTTTGGGCAGCCTTTTAACAATGGCGGATTTTCTGAAGCAGGCTACCGCTCCAATTTCATTCCGAATGATGGCGACCAGTTCTTTTTCAAGATCATCCTGTCCTATTTGAACACCATCCTTTAGCACAGCAAAGCCCACCGGAACCTGGCCACGCAGTTCATCATCAATCCCTACCACAGCACATTCGGCAACCCCATTGTGAGAACCAATCAGCTCTTCCATTTGTCCTGTTGAAAGACGATGTCCAGCAACATTAATCACATCATCCACCCGTCCCATAATGAAAACATAGCCGTCCTCGTCGATGATCCCTCCGTCACCGGTCTGATAATATCCTGGAAATTGCGATAGGTAGGATTTCTGGAAACGTTCATCATCGTTCCAAAGCGTGGGAAAACAGCTTGGCGGAAGTGGGAGCTTGACCACAATATTACCCGTGGTTCCTGGTTCACAAGGTTGACCTTCATCATCAAGCACCTGGATGTCATAACCCGGCACAGGGAAGGTCGCTGAACCAACCTTGACCGGATGAGCTTCCAGCCCCATCGGGTTGGAACACATCGGCCAGCCGGATTCCGTTTGCCACCAGTGATCCACCACGGGGCAGTTCATGATTCCCTCCAGCCAATCATAAGTGGGAGGATCCAACCTTTCTCCTGCAAGAAAAAGAGTCCTTAGACTGCTAATATCATACTGATCCTTTAGTTTTGCCTCAGGATCTTCCTTCTTGACGGCTCGAAAAGCCGTGGGAGCTGTGAAGAAGGTATTGACCTGATGATCGGAAATCACCCTCCAAAAAGCCCCGGCGTCAGGCGTTCTGACAGGTTTTCCCTCATAGAGGATGGTCGCGCATCCATGAATCAATGGGGCATAGACGATGTAAGAATGTCCGACCACCCAGCCTACATCGGATCCGGCCCAATAAACTTCTCCGGGATTGGAGTTGAAGATCGATTTCATGCTGTACTTCAGTGCAACTGCATGGCCGCCATTTTCACGAACCACTCCCTTTGGCAACCCAGTTGTTCCGGAAGTGTAGAGAATATAAAGTGGATCGGTAGCATCAACTGGCACCGGGTCCGCAGGATTTGCAGAGGACATCAACTCATCCCAGTCAAAGTCCCTTCCTGCCTGCATGGAGGCATTGGCCTGGGGTCTTTGAAGCAGTATGACGTTGACAGGAGGATCATTTGAAATTCTTAGAGCCTCATCAACCAGGGGTTTGTATTCGATGATGTTGGAGAATTCGATTCCACATGAAGCTGTAACCAAAACCTTTGGTTTTGCATCATCGATACGAATTGCCAATTCGTTCGGTGCAAATCCACCAAAAACTACTGAGTGAATGGCTCCCAGTCTGGCACAGGCCAGCATCGCCACCACTGCTTCTGGAATCATCGGCATATAAATGATAACACGGTCCCCCTTTTCAATACCCTTTTCACGCAAAACCCCTGCAAACTTAGAAACTTCTTCCTTTAATTCCTGGAAGCTGTAACGAAGGACCGTCTCTGTAACTGGGGAATCGTAAATCAGTGCCGTCTGATCAGCTCTTCCGTTTTCAACATGGAAATCAAGTGTTAGGTAACTCGTATTGAGTTTCCCTCCTTTGAACCAATGATAGAAACCCTTTTCATCCTGGGAAAGGATGGTCTTCGGTTTCTCAAACCATGAAATCAATTCTGCCTGGCGGCTCCAAAATGCTTCAGGATGTTCTATCGATTCACGGTATTCTTTTTGGTAGCTCATGGTTCCTCCCTGATAAATAAGTTTGGCTGGGAATGACTTATTTTAAAAAACGGATTGTTTCTGTTTAACTCATTGTAATCTAACAGTCTTTGATATTCATGATAGATTGGTGAGTCGTTCATCCTCACAAAGACAAATTATAGGTTTTTTTGCATATTTAGCGAGAAAGTTTTGTGAATATTTTATCCCATTTTCTTCATCAAATGGGAAGGATATGCATTTGAATTGTTCTTTCTGCAAAAAATGAAAGAAGGAATCCTGGTATCCTATGCACACTTTAATGATTCAAACGGCTGAAGAAGGAAAAAACCTTGTAAGGATTTCTGATTTGGAAGAATACGGTAAAGAACCGAACTAAGGCACACAAAACTCCCTCATGCGAATTGTATCAATCCGCCATCACAAAGAACGAGTAGAGTCTCACTCGAGCTTGCCCTTTCAACAACTCCGTCCGCTTGACTTAGCCGTTTGGGAAATGGGCGACTTTACTTCTGATTCGACGTTGAAGTTCTTTCTTAAGAAACCAGGAGGCTTCATGAGAGGGGGATTGCCATGGGGTTGCTACGAATCAGGACAACAACTTGATGCTAAAACAATTGGACAATGGAAGAACCTATTTTCGATCGGGAAAAAAAAGAAGAGGAGTGTTTCCTAGGGGTCCTGGAAAACAAAGTCCTCCACACTGCAGAATGACTTTTATCGCAAGCTTCTTAAGCAGTTTCAGATCAGCCAGACGGAAGTTACCACGATCATCAGGGTTGCCACCATCAGAGCGGTATTTACGCTTTCCTGATTTCTCTCGAAAAAACTCCGCAACGGCCCCAGAACCGATTCAGGATGAAAGTCTGAGGAAAATTGATGAAGATTTCGATTCATATTCCTCCTTAAATTGAAAGGGACTCTTTTCTCTTATCGGCAGATTTTATCAGGAGTTTAGAAAGAAAAGTGGCACTTGAAGGATCCGGAAAAGCAGGCAAACTTGTAGCTGCCGTCCAACGACAAAACACATTCCATATTTCGAACATAATTTTATGATGAAGGAATCCCCTTCAAAGGCTTCGTCCTTTCATTATGCCTGGCTGATTCTGCTAATGGCATTCATGACGGTATTCGCATCGTTGGGCCTGGCACGGTTCGGCTACAGTGTTTTGCTGCCGGCGATGCAGGAAAACCTTGGACTGGACCAGACCGAAACCGGGCTACTCGTGAGTGCCAATCTTGGTGGTTATCTTTTCTTCTCCGCCGTCGGAGGTGCCCTGGCCACACGTTATGGGCCGAGGATCGTGATTTCATTTGGGCTGGCGCTCTGCGGTTTGGGGATGTGGATGACCGGGATGGTCTCTGATCCTGGCTGGGCTACTTTCTGGTGCGGGGTAACAGGCATTGGCAGTGGAGCCAGCAACCTACCCGTAATGGGCCTGCTTTCACTCTGGTTTGCCTCAAGAAAACGCGGGATGTCAGCCGGGATAGCCGTAAGCGGTTCTTCCTTGGGATTGGTCCTTGTTGGTATGCTGGTGCCGGAACTACTGGAAATGTTCGAAAAGGAAGGTTGGAGGACCTGTTGGTTGGTTTTCGGCGTTCTCTGCCTGCTGCTCTCATTGGCAGCCCTGCTTTTGCTCCGTGATCACCCGGATGAAAAATCTCTGAAGCCCTGTGGTAGTCTCCCCGCAGAAATTCCCACAGCCGTTCCAGGCAACACAAGTCGCATCTCCTGGAATCTCATCTACCGTTCTCCGAAAGTCTGGCATTTGGGAGTGATTTATGTCGCTTTCGGCTTTTCCTACATCATCTACCTCTCTTTTTTCGTCGTCTATTTAATCCGTGAGCAGGACTACCTTCATGATGAAGCAAGTCTGCTTTTCATGCTCATCGGTTGGGTCAGCCTCTTCTGTGGAGTGATCTGGGGCAGTGTTTCGGACCGTATCGGCCGCAGCAGATCCCTTTTTCTTGTGTACCTTCTGCAGTCTGTTGCCTACGCCCTATTTTGGCTGTCCGAGACACCTTCCGGATTTTTTATGTCAGCACTGATTTTCGGTTTCACCGCGTGGAGCATCCCGGCCATCATGGCCGCCGCCTGCGGAGATGTGCTCGAACCTCACATGGCCTCCGCTGCTTTGGGTTTCATTACCCTCTTCTTTGGCATTGGGCAGTCTCTGGGCCCGTTGCTGGCAGGCTGGATGGCGGATTACTTTCTGAGTTACGGGCCAGGATTCCTTGCTGCCGCTACAGTTTCACTGGCGGGAGCCATCGGTTCACTCTTTCTTAAAATCCAAACCAGCCCTTGAAATCATCTCGGGAATTTCCCTCCACTCCTGAAGCTTAACTGGCTGGAAACAAGGAACCTGGACGGCCCTCATCCCGGACGAAAGCTGTCAACTTAATTTCCGTCTGCTGGAAAGCAGATGGGTACAGCCTTAGGAAAAAGGGATGTTCAGCTGGACAGAAACTGAGTCCCGGCTTGGCCAGCAAAGGTTTGTTCAAGGACTTGGATGTTGGTGATGTACGCTTTTTGGCCTCCGGATTCGAGGAAGGCGATGACGGCCTCGATTTTGGGCCCCATACTACCACTGGGGAAGATTCCGGATTGTTGGAGTTCTTTCACTTCAGCAAGACTGAGGCTACGGACATCCTCCTGGTCAGGTTGCTGATAGTTGAGTTTGACACCGTCGACATCAGTGAGGATCACGAGTTCGACTTGGAGGTCCTCGCCTCTTTTTTGGGCACGTTCCATCAGACTGGTAGCAAGCAGACTGGAGGAGAGATCCTTATCTATCACCCCTTCGACACCGCAAAAGACTTTGGCGGGGGGTGCATCTACTGGTTTCTGGTAGGTGATGTCATAGCTGCAGGGATAGTGTTCCAGATTCCCTTCTTTTTGCGCTTCTACTTCGACCACCGGAATTCCTCCTCCTCCAACTGCGATAGGTATGTTGCCTGAGTTGAGGCAGCTTTCAATGATGTCGATCTCGATGATTTCCCTGGGTTTGGGGGAGGGTACCACACGTCTCCAGATCTCCTTTCCTTGATCATTGAGTTTGTAATAACGGCACAGGTAACCAAGGTTCTTCTGATATTCTGCAGCTTCCTCACAAGTCATCGGCGGACCAATGAACTTGGTGGGATCCTGGAAAGCGGGGTCCTCGTGGTCCACGATGACCTGGGTGATGATCTCTGCCGTTTTAAGGTCCAACCCCCTTACACGCAGTGAGTTAGAAAGCTGTGCCAGCATATAACCCAAAGCTCCTTGAGTGTCGGCTCCACATACATCAATGGGTAGTTTATGAATCATATCCCCAGCAAATTCCGACCTTAGCAGTATGTTACCGATCTGGGGGCCGTTGCCGTGAGAAAGGAGGTAGGCGTTTTCCTGATGGGCAACGATGAATTCTGCCAGTTTTTCACAGGTTTTCCAGGCCTGCCTCCATTGGGCGGGCAGGTCCGGGTTAACCATCTTCCCGGTTTCAGGATCGGTTAGGACTGGTGAAATTTCGTTTCCACCCAGAGCAAAAAGATAAAGCTTCCGCAACTTCAACCTTTGACTGATTTGAGTGGAAGGGAATATTGCCGTTCGCCGCTGAAACTTTTGAAGGCGTTGGCCACAGCAGAGGCAGTGGGAACAAGTCCGATCTCTCCCACCCCCTTGGCTCCGTAGGGTCCGTTTTCATCAGGTTCCTCGACACCGATGACAACAATCTTAGGAGTGGCAGAAGAGCGGATAAGCCCCATCTTGCCCAGTTTGCGGTGTATCGGGAATCCTCCTTCCATCGCCATGTTCTCCGTCAGTGCATAGCCCAGCCCCATGTGAATCGAGCCTTCAAGCTGTCCTTCGAACAGGGTGGGATTTATGATCCGTCCTGCATCATGAGCGGCATAAACGGTATCGACTTTACCAGAATCATCGAGGGTGACTACCTGTGTCGCATAGCTATAGGAATAATGAGTCTGGATGTTTTCCGTACCGGATTCAAGGGCTGTGGTCCAATCGCAGGTCCATTCGCCTTCATAAACCTTTCCAGTCAGTTCCTGAAGGGAATGCTTGTCCAGGTCGGCTTTCAGTTTTCGTCCTGCATCGATCACGCTGTGCCCGATGATGGAGGTTCCCCTCGAGGCGGTGGTCATACCACTTTCACTCTCTTCGGAGGTGTCCACGCGAACTTCAACCAGTTCCGGTGCAAGCCCAGTGACTTCGCAGAAGAACTGCACCGCCATTGTATACACGCCTTGGCCCATTTCGGTCCAACCCTGGTGGATCAGGATGCGTTCCGGGGATTCGATCACGATCTTCACCTTTCCCGTATCCGGAACCCCGTTTCCGATTCCGGTGTTTTTGATGCCGCAGGCGATTCCAGCATATTTGGACTGTTGGAACACATCCTTGACCGCTTCCAGGGTTTTGCGGATACCTATTCCGGAATGGAGTACCTGTCCTGTAGAGGTCATGCCTCCGGGGGTGAGGGCGTTGTCGTAGCGGATCTGCCAGCGATCGAATCCTCCCATCTCACAGAGTTCATCGACACAGCTTTCAACTGCGAAATTGATCTGGTTTACCCCGAATCCTCGCATAGCACCGCAGGGAATGTTGTTGGTATATACTGCTCTACTACGTACCTCAACCGTATCGACATGGTAGGCCCCGCTTGCATGTCCTGCAGCACGCTCCAATACCTTCATGCCCACCGATGCATAGGCTCCCGTATCGCCAATGATGTCGCTTTTCACGAAAGTGAAACGACCCATGCTGTCACAGCCCATCTCGATATCCATCGTCAGCGGATGCCTTTTTGGATGCATGCAGATCGATTCCTCACGAGTGAGGGCGACACGAACCGGTTTTTTCAACAGGAAGGCCGCCAGGGAGGCATGACCCTGAACCGAAAGATCCTCTTTTCCTCCAAAACCTCCACCATTGGGCATCAGCTTCACGCGTACCTGTTCCTGAGGAAGTCCAAGGATACTGCTGATACTTTTGCGGTCTTCGTAAACGCCTTGGCTTTGAGAATAAACCTCAACCCCCTGTTCCCAAGGGGTTGCAAGACAACATTCCATCTCCATGAACGCATGTTCGATACGCTGGGTAGAGTAGGTCCCACTGGAGATGAAGGCACTTTTTTGTCGGGCATTCTCCAAATCACCTCGATGGATTTCTGCATCTGACAGAATGTTGCCCTTGGAATGAACCTGGGGGCTACTCCCCTCTAGAGCTAATTTAGGATCCGTCACCGGAGTGAGTACTTCGTAGTCGACCTGGATTTTTTGAACGGCCTCCCTCGCATTTTTCTCCGTGTCTGCCACCACAATTGCAAGGACATCACCGATATAACGGGTTTCTTCCCCGGCTTTGATCATCAGCGGCCAGTCCTGAACTATGAGCCCGGTATGACGTGCTCCAGGAATGTCTTCGGAGGTCAGAATGCTCTCCACACCAGAATGTTCGCTTGCCTCGGAAAGGTCGATGGAAAGCACTTTGGCACGCGGATGATCGCTGAACTTTAGAGCTCCGTGCAGCATTCCCTCCAACTCCACATCGGCAACATAAGGAGCATGGCCTGTAGCGAGCCGTTTCGAATCATATTTGGGCAGGGAATCCCCCAGTTTTCCTGAGTAAGCAGGCAAGGTCAGTTGCTTCCCTTGCTGGAAAGCATCGGCTGCATGCATGCACGAGTCGACAATCTTCTTGAAACCGGTGCATCGACAAAGGTTGCTGTTGAGGGCTTTGACAAAATCTTCACGACATGGCTGTTCTGGTTTTTCAAAAAGAGGCCAGACCTTCATCAAAATACCTGGGGTGCAGAATCCGCACTGCAGTCCTCCTTTTTCCATGAAGGCATTGACCACCGTTTCCCTTTTTTCTGGAGAAAGCCCCTCCGTGGTCAAGACCTGCTTACCTTCAACACGTTTCATCGCCGAAATGCAGGATTTGACCGCTTTGTTGTCCAGCAATACCGTACAGCAGCCGCAGACCCCTTCAGGAGAGCAACCGTCCTTGGGAGAGATGATCTTCTCCGTGTTCCTCAAGTACTCCATCAGGTTGAGGTCCGGATCCCCATCGTAATTTCTTTTTTCTCCGTTCAGATAAAATTCCATTTAGGCCTTTGATTCATTAACTTTTGATAGACTTGATACTCATTTTCAGTTTTGATTTTGCGCGACAACACTGACGTAGTTCACATGTCCGGATTCAAGAATGCCCCACCGTATTTTTTCCATGATTTCATATCGGGTCAGATCGACCGATGCTTCGGCTTCGCCGGAAATAGTTTGTTCCGGATTATCGGCATCAAATTGGATGTTGAATCCAGGACCGCGGAAATACACCTGACCATTTTGGAGGGTGCTTTCGTATTCACTTTCCTGGAAACGTGCGAGTACCGTATCTCCCCCGGAATGCCTTTCGATGAAGAACCCCTCATGATCACTGAATTCCTGGAACGATTCACGGCTTCCAAAGAAACGGGGTTTGAGCGCATAGGGGCCTCCGTCTTCTGGACAGAAGATGTCACAGTTTCCACATTCATTACAAAAATCGGCAAAGTTCGCGATCTGGTGTTTCTTTTCAAGATTTAGTTTCCCAGTCTCCTCCATAGACCAATTGCCGTCATTGAGGGTAAAGGTTTTCACTGCAATCTGTTCTGGAGGAATGGAAAGCATGAAGTTGGCATCATTGGGACAAACCGGAATGCACTTGTCGCAGGTCAGACAGTCAAACAACTCGAGCATGGAACCAACCTTGGTTGGGGCTTTGCTGTTTTTTAAAAACGCATAGCGTTCGTCACCGGTCACCTGCCCGGCATAAGTATGGGTGTTGAGAAGCTTCGCACATGAAAGCCAGTTTGCATAAAGATCGGGACCTGCGGTGTCCCTCAGTGATGATCCACTTTGGAGTGCCTCCCGGCAGGCATCAAGGCGGGAGTCCCCTTCATCCATTCCGCATTCTGAAAGTGCCTGTTCTGCGTTGCCATAGGATTTGATGATGTAATCTGGAATGCTGTTCACTCCCAGCCGGTCCATACGGGAGTCCAATTCACGGAAGTAGGTACTGGCTCTTCCGTAGCCTCCAGCCTTGAGCAGGTCACTGCAGCTGGTAATGGGAGTGAGTCCGATGGCAACGGCATCAGCAAAGTTCTTGCGATCGATTCCTGCAGAGAATGAGATCGGATAGCGATCTCCAAAGCGCATACGGAAACGGTCGACCAAATTAGTCGCCAGCACATGCAGCGGGGGTCCGGAAAGGTACATCTCCTTTTCCGATTCAGGAAAAAAACTGCGGTGGTTTTCCACAATCAGTGTGTTGCTGAACTTTACCCCGAATCCAAGCCCCAGCCGGTCAGCTGTTTCTCCGAGCCGTTGCACAAATCCCTGAGCCTGTTCCCAGGAAGTGTCTGTTTCAAAGGCCTTGCTAGGAACGTTCACCTCCTGGTAACCCATCATGTCCTGGAGTAATTCACGAACCCGTTCCTCACCAAGAAGGGTCGGGTTGAGCTTGATGATGCAGTTCAGAGAATGTTCACGGAGCAGGAAATCAATGATTTTCTCAATTTCATCTGGTGGGCATCCATGGAAGGTACTTAAAGTCAGGGAGTTGGAAAGACGGGTGGGAAAATCAAGATCACGGAACTGCCTAAAACGTTCCGGAATCTGCTTGCGGAAGTGCTCCACCACAGCGGATGCATCCTTCATCCCCATGATATAGTCCTGAACCCGTTCAGTCTGGATTCCCTTGAGATCGTAACCGACACTCATGTCATAGATCACTTCGCCAAATCCTGGAGCTATATTCAGCTTCCCTGAAGCCTTGAGGATCTCGATCAGCATCGCCCCTTTGACGTATTCATGAAGAGACTGCTCTAGCTTGAGTTCCTGGGACCATTCGACGTTGAAGCCAATGGTTTCCATGTCGATACAGGGACGCGGGATTTCCAGTTCATCCAGAATCTGTACCGTCTTGAGCTCTAGGATGCGGCAGCCGCTGAGCCACGAAAGTACCAGGTTCTGTGCCATCTGGGTTTGTGGACCAGAAGCAGGCCCAAGCGGTGTAGGTGCACGTTTATCGTGAAAGGGCACCGAATAGTCCCGGCCTTCTTTGCCGAGGAAAAAACTCTTTCGGGGAAGGTCAAAGATCGATTCAGCAGTTTCGAGTTCACTGAACATCCGTTCGATCAGTGCCGCAAAGGGGTAGGGAATCAGTTCGGCCATAACATCCTTAACATCATAGTGTAATAAGCAGTCTTCATGGATTAATGCGTTTGAATTTGAGGTATCACTGCATCCTCTTCCACAGCCTGAGCGATTGATCAGCCGCCTCCTGCTTCGCTGCGTTCTCGTCTATTCCCAGAACACGATGGTCCTGAACACGCATTCTACCTCCGCTCATCACGTCACAGGGAGCATCAAGTCCGAAAAAGACATGACCAAATACGTTTCCTTCATGGACTTCAGTACGGGGATGGTAATCATAAATGGCGAGATCTGCCCTGAAACCAGGTTCCACCCGACCAATATTGCTGCCAAAGACTGCTGTGGCAACCCTTGGATTGTGATCAAAGAGCAGTGCCTGGTAATCGACTCCGGTATCACCCCCTCCCAGATGAGAACTTCGGATGAGCATACCTTCTTTTGCTTCACGGATCATGTTCGACTGCATCCCGTCTGTTCCGAGCCCAGGTTTGAGACATTCTGCTGCAATAGCTGGAAGCATACCAATGCGGTTGTTGGCATTGGAGGTGGGATTGTGGACGAGATAGGCTCCATGCTTCAGCATCCGTTCGGCGTCACTTTCGAGACAGTGAACCCCGTGGATCAGCATGGCGTTTGAATTGATCAAACCATAATGATCGAGACGTTCCACCACCGATCCGTAACCGCGTTCCCTGGCATCCTCTTCATCCGCACGGTCTTCCGAGAGGTGGGTGTGGATCCCCCAACCTACTTTTCGGGACAGTACCTCCGCGACCTTTTTCAATGATTCCTCACTCAGGGTGAAGGAGGCATGCAGACCAAGCAGGGCAGCCAGTTCAGGATCTTCTGCATGCTTTTCGGCGGCATCCAGATTTTCCTGGAGGCTTTTTTCAAAAAGTTCCGCTCCGTTTCGGTCAGTCACCTCAAAGGCCAGTCCCGTGGCAATTCCAAGGCGCTTTCCGGTTTCTCCCAGCAGGCTCAGTGAGCCTTCAATGAAGGAGGGACTACAGTGGTGATCGATGACAGTGGTAGTCCCGGCCTTAAGGCTGTCAATCAATCCCGACTCAAATGAGGTAAGGGTTGCATCGCGGTCTAAAGCCAAATCTAGCTTCCACCAGACTTCTTCCAGGATTTGGGTGAAATTAAGGGGAATCCTGGCAGGAGGAGGCATGCCAACCGCCAGGGCAGAATAGAGGTGGTGATGTCCGTTGATCAGTCCTGGAAGCGCAAATTTGCCTCCACAGTCCATTATCTCCTTGAATTCCCCTTCAGGTTCAGAAGTACTGATACCCCTGAATGTTTCACCCTCAATAACAACGTAGGCGTTTTCGAGGTAAGGTTTTTCCGAGCAGGGACGGAGAAGGTTCAGATTCTTGAGTAGCTTCATTTCAAAATCGTTTGGTTCAACGAATAAATAAGAAACTCTTTCATATCAAAGAGGTAGATCATAATCGAGCAGAAAGGTGAGTTCAAATTTTTTATTTGAAATGTAAATCGGGTCTGAACGCCTTTGGAAAGAAAACCAGAAAGGGTTTATTCTAAAGTTAATTATTTGTTGAAAAGAAAGAATGGATTTCACCTGCGAGTTTACGGGAGATGCCTGGAACGCCGAGCAGTTCTTCGATCTGGGCTTTTTTGAGGGAGGTCAGGCTGCCGAACTGACGCAGCAAGAGACGCCTTCGTTCACGTCCAACCCCGGGGATGTCTTCAAGAACAGAATGCAGGTTTTCACTCCGTTTCAGTAGCCTTTGGAACTGGATGGCAAAACGATGGGATTCATCACGGATGTTTTGAAGGAAATAGAGTTCTGGGGAGTTTCGGTGGGGACGAATTTCATTTTTCATATTGGGTTTGACGATGTATTCGAAATCCTTTAGCCGTGATCCTCCACCAACCCGACGACGCTCAGAACGCCCTTTGGCCAAACCAATGAGATCAATCCTTTCAAGTGGAATACCTAGATCCTGGAGCACCTGGTGGGCTACATTCACCTGGCCTTTTCCACCATCAATGAGAATGAGATTGGGAAGGGGCATCTCCCCGCTCAAAGTTCTTTTGTAACGTCGGGTAAGAACTTCTTTCATCGAGGCAAAATCATCCGGCCCCTCGATGCTCTGGATGCGATATTTTCGGTAATCTTGTCTGGACGCATGATTCCGTTTCCAACTGACCATTGAGGCCACCGTCTGATTGCCGGAGAGGTGTGAGATATCGAAGGCTTCAACAGTCAAAGGAAGATGCTTCAGGTGCAGAGCACCCTGCACCCTACGCAGTACCTCATCGTCACGTAAGGTACGCGCCCGCTGCTCTCCTAGGTTCATTTTGGCGTTATTAAAGGCCATCTGGACCAGTTCCTTTTTTCGACCACGTTGAGGCCGTTGAACGGTAACCTTCCGTTCTGATTTTTCATTCAGCACCTTTTCCAATTCCTGCTGATCCGAGTATTCGAAGGGAAGCAGGATTTCGCGGGGCATCACGGCTTTATCGTTCATGTAAATGCGGTTCAGCACCTGGCCAAGAAGATTGTCGTCGGTAACCTGCTCACACTCTTCATAGAAGAAAAAATCCGTTCCAAGCAGCCTGCCGTTACGGATGAACAGAACCTGAATGCCCGCGCTGTTGGACTCACGGAAAAGGTTGAAAACGTCCTGATCGTTACCCTTTGCATCCAGCACCGTTTGTTTTTCGAAAATCCTTCCCAGAGCACGGGCCTGATCCCGCAACATCGCCGCTTTTTCAAATTCGAGTTTTGTCGAAGCATCCTTCATCCGGCTTTTGATCTGTTCCAGCAGTTCATGATGCCTGCCCCGCATGAAGAGGCGCACCTGTTGAACGGATTCATCATAATCTTCTACAGGAACCGTTCCTCTGCAGGGTCCAAGGCATCGTTTGAGTTGAAAATTGAGACAAGGCCGGTAGGTCTTCTGTCCCTTGAGATCCATCTTAGAAGTACGAAGCTGAAAATAACGGTAAACCATTCTCAACACCTGTCTTGCTTCTTTGACCGAAGGAAACGGGCCATAGTACTCGGCTTTGGGATCATGCTTCTCACGAACCAGAAAAAGCCTCGGATACATCTCACTCAGAGTCAGTTTGCAATAGGGATAGGATTTGTCATCTTTCAGATTAACATTGTAACGGGGCAGGTGGGTCTTGATCAGCTGCTCCTCGAGGATGAGGGCTTCTGCTTCGGTATCGGTGATGATCAGAGAAACATCACAGGCCAGCGAAACCATGACCTGGATGCGGATGTTATGGGAGGCGGAACTGTGGAAATAGGAACGAACCCGACTGCGGAGGGACTTTGCCTTGCCGACATAAAGCACATCTCCACGAGTGTTCTTGAAGAGATAAACCCCTGGACGTTCGGGTAGGTGCTTCAGTTTAGAAGTAAGCGGGGAATCCTTTTCTTCAGGTTCTTCAGACAACTTAGATTCAAGCTATAGCAATTCAATTCTTCAGAAGATCATCAATCGTTTCCGGAAGTTTTTCAGCAAACTTATCCATTCCTCCATATCGCCCGATATCCATTTTGAGACTGTATTGAATGACTACGGTGGGGGTGCCGGTGAGTCCATATTGCTGGGCCTTGAGTTCACCCTCAGCCAGCAGTTGATTGACCCAAGGTGCATTTTGTTCTTTCTGGAAGGCTTCGGACAATCCAAGTGAACGGGCAAGGTAGTTGACGATTCCTTTATCAAAAACATCCACACCATGGGTGAATCTAGCCTTGAAAAGTTCTTCTTTGATCATTTCGCCTTTACCAATCTTTCGAGCCACATAATACAGACGCAGGGGTGCATCATCCTGACCCCGAAAGACGATAGGAATGTCCCTAAATTCCACCCGATCCTTCTGCTGCTTGCGAAACTCGAGTGATGCCTCCCTCAAGTTGTTGCAATGAGGACAGCCGAAGTTCAGGAATTCCTCAAAAACAACCTTCTCCTGGGTATGAGGTTTTGGAACTTTTCCTACCACGGCATAATGCCCGCGGATGCTCTCTGCCGCATTCAGTGGAAGGGCAAGAAAGAGCAGCATAAAAAAGATTAAATGACGGTACATGATGGACTCCATTTTAAGGTTTTTGAATCTTCTCATGAATTGAAGATTTGTGACAGCCCTAAGAGGGATTTGGTGTCTCTGGGAACAAGAAGGGTTTTCATTTCTCTGTTTCAGGTCCTGGCTAAGATTTCTGGGAATGTCGACCCATGTCCCCATAGAGGTACTGAAGGATACTGAGTGCACTGAGGGCCGCGGTTTCACTACGCATGATACGTGGACCAAGACCGACACGTTTCCATCCCATATTTTCCGCAGTATTGATTTCATCTTGATGCCACCCCCCTTCAGGACCTATCAGCAGTTGATGCTGTATCCCTCTCAAGGGAAATTCGTGCTCGGAAATAGTCCTGGTGTTGTCCTCCTTGCTGCAAAGTATCCAGCCAACTCCCTGAAGTGGATTGTTTTCGAAAGCCTCATCCAGCGAATTGTAACCTTTCAGCTCTGGAAACAAAAAACGTCCACTCTGCTTACATGCCTCCCGGCAAATACGCTGCCAGCGCTGGAGCGACTCTTCCTGCTTCGGCTGATGGCGCATCCCCTGGGAATAGCGTCCAGGAAAAAGCACAAATCCTGATACACCCAGTTCCGTGCCTTTCTGGAGGATGAATTCCAGCGCTTTTTCTCGAGGAAGAGCCTGCCACAATTCAAGCTGGAGACATGATTCAGGAGGAGGTTTCAACAATTTTTTAACAATGAAGCTCAAACGGTTGCGTGATTTTGCCAGAACCTTCGCCTCAAATCTTTGAGGCTGATGATCCTGCACTTCAAACAACTCTCCGATGCGCAATCGCCTTGATTTGGAAGCATGGTCAGCCTCCGAACCCTTTAATTCTGCTTTTTCACCACAGGCCAATCGACCTTCATAGAGGAAATAAGGCATTGAACAAAGGCTGTCTTGGAGGATCTAGGGTCTGAAAATTCGATCTAGATACACCATCATCTAGAGTGAACCGAATTTCCAGGAAGGATGTTAAACGTACTTGAAGTGCAGTTTATTGTTTTTGAGACTGATGTTGACCTGCCCTCCTTGTTGAAGTTTTCCAAACAGGACTTCATCCGCCAGCACCGTTTCAATTTCCTGCTGGATGGTCCGGGCCATGGGACGTGCTCCAAACATAGGATCGTATCCCTTTTTGGCAAGCCAGTTTCTGGCAGGATCAGAAACGGATACGACGACTTTTTGAGGCTGCAATTTGACTTCGAGTCCAACCAATAGTTTGTCGACCACCATCAGCACCACTTTTTCAGGAAGCCCAGCAAATGGAACAATGTTATCGAGACGGTTACGGAATTCAGGGCTAAAGGTTTTCTCAAGAGCCTGTTTTGAGGGAGATTTCGGCATCCCACTTCCAAAACCAATCACCGAAGATGACATGTCCTTTGCACCAACGTTGGAAGTCATGATCAGAACCACATTTCGGAAATCTGCTTCTCGTCCATTGTTGTCGGTCAAGGTTGCATGATCCATGACTTGGAGCAGGATATTGAAGATGTCAGGATGTGCTTTTTCAATCTCATCCAGAAGGACGACACAATGAGGATTTTTTCTTACGGCATCGGTAAGTAGACCGCCTTGATCGAATCCAACATATCCTGGAGGAGCACCGATCAATCTTGAAACAGTGTGCTTCTCCATGTATTCACTCATATCGAAACGCTGAAAGTGAACTCCCATGATAAAAGCCAGTTGCTTCGCGAGTTCTGTCTTTCCCACTCCGGTTGGTCCGGTGAAAAGGAATGAACCGATCGGCTGTTCAGCACCCCTCAATCCAGCACGAGAACGCTTGATCGCCTGGGTTAGAATCCGAATCGCATCATCCTGGCCAAATACCTGAAGTTTCAGTTGTTTCTCCAAATCTTTCAGCTGTTCCTTGTCACTGGAAGTCATCTTTTCGATTGGAATCCTGGTGATGCTGGCAACGACTTTCTCAATGTCCTGGGGATTGACAGTCTTTCGTTTCGACCCCTGCTTGAGACGGACCAGGGAACCTGCCTCATCGATGATGTCGATCGCTTTGTCCGGAAGATAACGATCATTGACGTACTTCGCAGATAGTTCTGCAGCACTAACCAGCGCTGAGCGTGTATAGCGAAGGTGGTGATGCTTTTCATAACGGGGTTTCAGTCCATTCAGGATTTGAATGGTGTCCGGAACAGAAGGTTCCGTGATATCGATTTTCTGGAATCTGCGTGAAAGGGCACGGTCCTTTTCGAAAACCTTCTTGTATTCATCATAGGTCGTCGATCCAATACAACGGATGTCACCCTTTGCAAGCGCCGGTTTGAGAAGGTTGGAGACGTCCATCGAACCTCCACTGGTCGCTCCTGCTCCAATGATCGTGTGAATTTCATCAATGAAGAGGATGGAACGTGATTTCTGTAAAAGTGCTTTCAAGACGGCCTTAATCCGCTGCTCAAAATCTCCGCGGAATTTAGTTCCTGCGAGCAGGGCACCAATATCAAGAGAGAAGATTTCCGCTCCTTCAAGCAGGTCTGGAATTTTTCCTCCTTGAATCATTAGGGCAAGGCCTTCAGCTATTGCAGTCTTCCCCACTCCAGGGTCACCCACATAGATGGGATTATTCTTGCGGCGTCGACATAAAATTTGGATGGTACGCTGCAATTCGTTTTCCCTGCCAATCAAAGGATCCAGCCGGTTTTCTTCTGCTTGTTTGCTGAGATTGTTGGTGTAGAGTTTGAGGGGATCGTTTTCTGTTCTATTCTGACGTGATTCGTCTTCATCCCCGTTTTCATAGTTCAGATTTTCGTCTTCCTCTTCTTCAACTGCCACCTTGGCGATGCCATGGGAAATGAAATTCAGCAGATCCAGTCGTGTGATTCCCTCTTTTTGCAGAAAGTATGAAGCATAGGATTGAGATTCACGGTGGATGGCAACCAGAATATCTCCCACATCCGCGGATGCTTTTCCCGAGCTGTTGACATGCATGATGGCCAAGTGGAGGACCCTTTGGACCGCCCTGGTTTGCTGGGGGGAATTGTCCTCACCAACCGTTTCCTGCTGTGAAAAGAACTCCTCAAGATCCTGTTTGATACGATCTACGTTACCTCCACAACTCTTGATGATCCGGATTCCGGTATCATGATGCAGCAGGGCATACAGAATGTGTTCTACACAAAGATATTCATGGTGCCGGTCCTTGGCTTCACTTTGTGCCGCCATCAAGCACATTTCTAGATCACGGGTAAACATCAGGTTCCTTAGGCTTCTTCCATGGATGCTTTCAACGGATATTCATACTGACTTGCCAAATCATGGACAGCGGCAACTTTGGTTTCTGCGACTTCATGGGTAAAGACTCCACAGACTCCAACTCCGTTTTTGTGAACATGAAGCATAATGCGCATGGCATCCGAAGGGCTTTTATTGAAAATCGTTTCTAAAACATAAACGACAAATTCCATGGTTGTATAATTGTCGTTGTGAAGTAAAACCTTGTATCCGGTCGGAGGTTTCAGCTTTTTACGGGTCTTGGTAACGACCTGGTCGTGAGTATCTGTCTCACTCATTTCAGGATTATTTCGACGCGAAACAGTTAGAATCTGTGTGCTGAACCTGGTTCAAAGACCTGAGCTGTAAAAACATGCGAAACTCTAGCCAATACCCGGTTCAAGTCAACCCATTTTTTCTCCCGATTGGCTTGCTGACACTTACTTCTCGATCAAGCTTTATCAAATTAAATTTGTTCCTCTTGCCGGGGTATTTGATAACAGCCTTACATGATACGGATGTGCCTTTTCAGTTACGAGCCCCGCCCCCCGAACGGATTTCCTGTTTTTCTGGTGCATCCTCTAAATAAACCCGGCTTCCAGGCGGCACATCATGAACCAGCCAAACATTTCCGCCGATGATGGAGCCGGCACCAATGCTAATGTTACCAAGGATAGTAGCTCCTGAATAGATGATCACATTTTCTTCGATCGTCGGGTGCCGTTTCAGTTCAGGATCCGCCATCGACTTCAACGGACTCAAAGCTCCCAGAGTGACTCCCTGGTAGATTCGGGTATCATTACCAATCACTGCTGTTTCACCAATCACCACCCCGGTACCATGATCAATCATCAACCCCCTCCCGATTTCTGCTCCAGGATGAATATCGATTCCTGTCCTGGAATGAATGTATTCGGTCATGATTCTCGGAATCAGGGGAACGTTCTTTTTATGCAAAAAATTCGCAATCCGGTAAACACTTACAGCAATCAGTCCTGGGTATGCCAAAACGATTTCCCGTTTGCTGACAGCGGCAGGATCCCCTCTTAGAATTGCCTCCACATCCAGGGCAAGAGTTTCACGTAACGAAGGCAGATATTCCAAAAAGGAAAAAGTGATTTGTTCAATCTGTTCACCAAACTGCTGGTTATCGTGACAGTTGTCACCTTCCTGTGAATATTTCCAGCACAGCACCTGCTCCGTATAGAGTTCAAGACGCTCAAGGATGGAAACCAGTTTTTGACCTGCCAAATAGGGTAGGTTCAGATGATCAAAAGATTCCTGACGGATAAGTCCTGGGTAAAGCACCACCAGGATGTCATCGACCAGTCTGATGATGCTGTCTTTGGCAGGTAGTTCAACTGAGCCGATGAGTTCGATTTCCGAATGCTCCCGGTATGACTTAAGCAACTGGTTCAAGACCTGATCCAGTTTTTCCTGACGTTTAATACTCATTTCCTTTTTTGGTCCTGTCTCTAGAAGCCTGTTTTTCGAATGCCTCTGTTGCTATAATACCTTTTTTCAAACATTCCAGTACAGATATGAAGAAGTATCAAAAGGATTTTGCAGTATTTCTGATTAAGGAAAAGGCCCTAAAGTTTGGCCGATTTGAACTGAAAAGCGGAAGAATCTCGCCTTATTTCTTCAATAGTTCTTCTTTCAATTCGGGGAATTCCGTGGATCAACTGGGACAGTATTATGCCGAATCGATACAGTACCATCTGCCTCTGTGTACGAGTGTTTTCGGCCCTGCTTACAAAGGTATTCCCCTTTGTCTCAGCACCGCGATTGCAATGTCCCGCTGCCAAGAAAAGGATATCGGATATTTTTTTAATCGCAAAGAGAAAAAGGGACACGGAGACAAGGGTCTGCTGGTTGGAAAAATTCCTTTGGAAACAGATGTGATAGCACTCGTAGACGATGTGATTACTGACGGTCAGACCAAAATCGAAGCCATTCAAAGCCTGAAAGAATTATTCATGCTCCAAATCCAAGCTGTCTTTGTGGCCTTTGACCGCATGGAAAAAAATGATGATGGCATTCAAGCCAGTCAGGCATTTTCAGAAAAAACCGGGATTCCAGTGCATGCGATCGTGACCATTGCTGATATTCTGGAATATCTTAGAGAATCCACCTCTAGGAAGTCTCCAATCGTATCCCAATCAGCCGTGGAGGAGATCGAAACGTATCTCAAGATTTACAGTGATTACAGCCACCTTTAACCGAGGCAATTCTTGCAGAAGATCCAGATTTCTGAACGAAGCATCAGTCGTGGGAAGGTCTCCTGGGAACAAAGCCAGGAGGACCTTGTCCAGGCAAAAACCAAACTTAAAACAGAGCCTCAGATCAGTTGCCTGCTCAGCGTACAGGCCTCGATCAATGCCATCAGTTCGATTTTGGAAGCCAACGGTCATTTCCAGCTTCCCGCATTTTCCTGCGTTGAAATGTTGGACCAAGCACTCCAATATCATACAGAATTGGAAGAGATCCGCTCCCAATGCTATGTGCTGGACAGTTCGCTGGAACGGGACGTGATGGGCAATGCGCAACAGAAGATTCTGAGCTTTACAACGCCTTATGCAAGAACTTGTCATCAGGCCGGGCAAACGGTACTGAAGTCCGTCAAAAACTACTGGAAAATCGGCCCCGATCTTTCTGCCAAAACTTGATCCGCTTGTGATGCTGTCAAAGATTGAATCACGTTTAAGTTCCTTCAAACCAGTTGTGAATGAATTTCAGGTACGTCGTGCTTCGGTTTTGATTCCATTGCTGGAACGTGAAGGTGAAGCAAGATTGATGTTGACCCGACGTTCGGACCAGCTTCGATCCCATTCCGGTCAGGTTTCCTTCCCCGGTGGAAAAGAAGACGAGAGGGACAGATCTTCACTTGATACAGCACTGCGTGAAACCCGTGAGGAAATTGGTCTTGAATCCAAGGACGTGAAAATCATCGGCTGCCTGGACCAGATCATTTCTTTGCATTTCTACCTGGTCACACCCTTTGTCGGGTTGATTCCTGAGGATTTCATACCAAACCCGAATTCTCTGGAAACCGAGTCCGTTTTCGAAGTACCCCTCAATTTTTTCATGAAATCCGAACACCACTGGTCGGAGGAATTGAATCATCGTAAATTTCCGGTGATTTCTCATCATTTTTTTTTTAAGCAATATGACATCTGGGGAATGACCGCGAAACTGATCCTGCGTCTTCTGGAAGTCGGTTTGGAGCATCAACCTGAATACCAGGTTCATCATCTCGCTGCACCGCCTTGGATGGAATTGGCCCAGCACTTTGACGGAACTGAAGAGTCTCTCTCATTTCACACCCATTCTCCCAATTGGAACAGGGGCATATAAAGGGCGAGCAAAAACGCCAGAACCAATATAGCTAAAAAGATCATCAACAAGGGTTCGAGCATCGCATTCAACTTTGACATGTTGTGAGCCAAGGACTCCTCGAAAAATTTGACGTTCCTCTCAAATCCAATCCTCAAATCCTCTACACTTTGAACCAAACTCAGATGCTTCAAGGCTGAATCCGGAAAACCTGAACAGTTGTTGAATGCTTCCGAAATGGAAACACCGGAAGCAATTTCTTTTCGGACCCGTTTCAGTTTGTTCTGCTGGCTTCCGGAAAAAAGTTTCTCTGCCTGAAATAGTGCATCATTCAAGAGAACCCCAGATTTCAGCTGCAATTCCATGGAACGGGAATAAAGCAGCATCCGGGAAAGGGAGTCCAACCCGCCAAAACCAGGAATCCAGGATCTGATCTTTTCCCAACCAAAATTTCTGAAGAGAAGAACGATTGCTGCTCCTGTTAACAGTAGACTGGTAGACCAGAGCAAGGGTTTGTTCAAAACTGAATCACTCAGCTTCACCAGTAGACGGGTCAGCCAAAAAAGCTCAGGCCCTAATCGATGGTAGAGGCTTTTATACATGGGAATCACGAAAATCAGCAGCCCGGACCCGAGCAGTAGAAATAGCATTCCGATGACGATTGGATAATAGATCAGCTTGATTTGCTCATTCCTCAGCTGCAGTTCCCCCTCAAAGAATTTGAGCAAATGCCTCAAGCCTTCCGTTATCCTGCCTGAGCTTTCAAAAACTCCAATCAGCAGACCCACCATTTCCGGAAGTCCGGGCTGAGCCAGCCAGGCTTGGCTTAAGGAAAGACCCTTCTCTAAATCCTGGCGTATTTTACAAACGGCATAGGCCAGTCGGTGGTTTTTGGTCTCAGAAATGATCAACTGGAGTGATTGATTCAGGGGAAAGCCACTTTTTTGGAGACGTTCCAACTGGAGTAGAATGGTCACCAGTTCCTTAAGCGGAACAGGTGATTTGAGTTGGTAATGTGGAATTTTATGCAGATGGATGTGGAAAATTCCCCGACTCAGCAGTTTCCTGCGTGCCTCAATTCGGTTTGGAAACTGGAACGCTCCTGAAATCCTGGACCCCTGAAGGTCCAGACCATGCCAGAGAAAAAAAGCCATTTTGAAACCCTGAATCATTGTCATTCTGCTCCCAATTCTGCAGAACGTCCATCAATGAATTTGATTCAGACTGAATTTTTCAGAATGTTCATGAACGTTTTGAACCACGCTCCCGACTGGCTGATTTTTTCCGCCAGATCAATTGCAGTGGAGTTCCCTCAAAACCAAAATAATGCCGAAGCTGATTGGTCACATATCGCTCATAGGAAAAGTTGGTTTTCTCCGGGTGATTCGTCATGAAAACAAAGGATGGAGGCGCAACGCTGATCTGATTCGAATAATAGATTTTTGTTGGACGCCCAGATTTGGCAGGAGGTGGATGGCGTTCGACGATGAGTTGCATCACCGAATTTAAATCGGAAGTCTTGATGCGCCGAGTATATTGCCCATGAACTTTTTGAATTAAACCAAAAAGACGATCAACCCGATCCCCCTTCATGGCACTTACCGGAACCAGCGGAGCAAAATCGATGAAATTCAGTTTATCAAAAACCAGTTGCTCAGCTTTTTTTATGTTGAGTTGGCGGGTGTCCACCAGATCCCATTTACTGAGCACGATGACCAGAGCACGAGCACGGTCCATGACATAACCGGCAATACGCATCACCTGTTCACTGACCAGTTCAGTTGAATCCATCACGAGAAGGGCCACATCTGCACGTTCGATGGCTTTGAGTGCTGCGACAACACTGTAGGTTTCCACTTTCTGACTGACCCGTCCTTTACGTCGGATTCCTGCCGTGTCGACCAGAAGAAACCTCTTATCCTGGAAAAAACAGAGGCTGTCGACAGGATCACGGGTCGTTCCCGGGATTGAATCAACGATCATTCTCTGCTCCCAAAGCAGAGCATTCACCAGTGATGATTTCCCTGCATTGGGTTTGCCGACCACCGCAACTTTGATTAATTGCTCATCTTCTTGTTTCGGTTTTTCCTCCTGAAGTGTTACCAGTTGACTGGCAACCTCGAGCAATTCGCCGATTCCACGATCATGTTCTGCGGAAATGGGAAAAACCTGTTCGATCCCAAAACGGTAGAAATCAACGCTTTGATGGTCGAGATGAGGCACATCGGTTTTGTTTGCAGCCACCAGGATGGGTTTGCCCGAACGAGAGAGGGACTGGAAGATATCAAGATCCGCAGGAATCCAGCCTTCACGAGCATCGACCACCAAGACCGTGAGATCAGCCTCCTCAACAGCCATTTGAGCCTGCAGACGCATCTGCTGTAGCAGTGAAGTGTCCGCATCCGGTTCAAAACCACCGGTATCGATGACGATGAAGGAATATCCTTTGTATTTGCTGTGACCGATATGACGATCCCGGGTCACTCCAGGAAAGGATTCGACAATTGCCGAACGGCGTCCGACAAGACGATTGAAAAGCGTGGATTTGCCCACATTCGGTCGCCCAACCAGGGCCACTGTGGCGTGGGCCATGAGGTTTGCTCAGATATCGAGGTTTTTTACCCGAAGTGCATTTTCCTCGATGAAATTACGACGTGGTTCCACATGATCTCCCATTAAAACCGTGAACATGCCGTCTGATTCCACCAAGTCTTCAATGGTTACTTGTTTTAGAGTCCTCGTATCAGGATCCAGGGTGGTTTCCCAGAGTTGGTCCGGATTCATCTCACCCAGCCCTTTATAACGTTGAAGGTAGATCCCGTTTTTTCCGTAATTGGTGACATATTCCTGAACCTCATACCAAGATTTGCAGGTATGACTGATTTCTTTGTCCGTTTCCTCAATATCCCAACGACCCTGATCCCCAAGGATCTGAGTTAGATTTCGATGAGCCTGTAGGAGCAACGTGTAATCATTCAAGCTCAGGTTTTCAAGCTGGTTCCTGGAGAATATGAGTTCTTCTTCATCCTTGATACGAACTTGGACCTTTCCACTTTCTTCATCGCTTTCAACAAAAAAGTCAGGAATTTGTTGAACAAGGATTTGGAGTTTCTGCAGGATGTGTTCGGCTCCGGCATGTTCCAGTTCAATCTCTTGCTGTACCATTAGTCCGATTAGACGATAAAGCTGTATATTGGAACTCATTCGATCGAACAAATCGCGGTATTTCTTGATGTCCATCACTGTTCCAAAAAGTTCATCATCAACCAATTCCCGAATGGTTCCATTAAGTTTGAGTTTCTTGCTGCCCATCCGGATAAGGACTTCAGACATTTCCTTGTCATCCCGCAAATAATGCTCTTCACGACCTTTTTTTATTTTATATAACGGCGGTTGCGCGATGTAGAGAAAACCCTTTTCGATGATTTCAGGCATCTGGCGATAAAAGAAGGTCAGGATCAAAGTCAGGATGTGACTTCCATCAACATCTGCATCGGTCATGACAATGATTTTGTGGTATCGGGTTTTGTCGATGTCAAAATCTTCCTGACCAATCCCGGTTCCAAGGGCTGTAATCAGTGTCCTGATTTCGTCATTGGAAAGCATTTTGTCAAAGCGCGCCTTTTCAACATTTAGAATCTTCCCCTTTAATGGAAGAATCGCTTGATTCTTGCGGTCTCGACCTTGTTTTGCAGAGCCGCCTGCGGAATCTCCCTCCACCAGGAATATTTCACTCAAGGCAGGATCTGATTCCTGACAGTCCGCCAATTTCCCTGGAAGGGAGCTGATTTCAAGGACGTTTTTCCTACGGGTCAGTTCCCGTGCTTTTTTAGCAGCAATCCTCGCTCTCTGGGCATCGAGGGATTTAGCAATGATTTTTTTGGCAACAGCAGGATTTTCCTCAAGGAAATTATTGAGATGTTCATTTACCAGGCTTTCAACTTTGCCTTTCACCTCCACATTGGTCAGTTTGATTTTCTTCTGCGATTCGAATTGGGGTTCAATGACTCTGACACTGATGACCGCTGCCATACCCTCACGGACATCTTCCCCGGTGAGGTTTTCATCGTTGTCATTTGAAATTTTATTGACAACCATATAGTTATTCAATGTGCGTGTCAGGGCACCCTTAAATCCCGTCAGGTGGCTTCCGCCTTCAGTGGTATTGATATTGTTGACGAAAGAATAGATTCGTTCGATGTAGGTATCGTTGTATTGGAAAGCAACTTCCATTTCGATGCCCTCGGATTCTCCCTGGAAACTGACGGGTGTGTCATGAAGAACGGTTTTGTTCTGGTTCAAATGTTCGATAAAGGTGGCCAGGCCGCCCTCATAATGAAATTCCTGACTTTTGTCTGTCCTATCGTCATGCAGGTGGATTTTCAGACCATGGTTGAGAAAGGCTAATTCTCTTAACCGTTGAGAAAGGATTTCATAATGGAAGTCTACTTCATCAAAAATAGTGGTATCAGCCCAGAAAGTGGTGCATGTACCATTTTGTTGACTTGGATGAAGTTTTTTCAGATCACCATCAGGCTTTCCCTCACGAAAATTCTGCTGCCATTTAAACCCATCCCTTTCAACTTCCACGACACATCGGGTTGAAAGTGCATTGACCACAGAAGCTCCTACGCCGTTCAAGCCTCCTGAGACTTTGTAATTGGAAGAATCAAATTTACCCCCTGCATGGAGTCGAGTCATGATCAACTCCAGTGCAGAAACTCCTTCGTCTTCATGGGTGCCTACAGGGATGCCACGTCCATTGTCTCCTACAGTGATGCTATTATCCTTGCCGATGCTGACGTGAACTTCCGTGCAAAATCCGGCGAGTGCTTCATCGACACTGTTATCAACAATTTCGAAAACCAGATGATGCAGTGCCGGGCTATCAACTCCACCGATGTACATGCCTGGACGAAGTCGGACAGCTTCGATTCCTTCCAAAACCGTAATGTTGGATTCGTCGTAACTGCCGTTTGAATTTTCTGGGGTATTCTCCATGTTAAGCTCCTGCTTAAATCGCAACTTCCTGCTGCTTTAGCCCCAGGCTAATGCCGAAAGGGGTGAGCATTTAGCAATCTTTCCTAATGGTCAGATCGCCTTTCCTTGTGAAATCTGCAGTGTATTGCCGGGTTTAACTCGTTCCGGAGGGATCGTAGACGTAATGAAAACCTGATTATCAAGCTGGCTGAAATAATCCATGATGCGACTATTCATTGTCTGATCCAGCTCTGAAAAAAGATCATCAAAAATCAATACCGGGTGAATCTTAAACATCTGAAACATTAACTGATTCAGCGTCATTTTTAAAGCCAAATTTGTAATTCTGAACTCACCTTGCGAGAAAAATTCCCGGTCTGGTTTCTGGTCCATCATCAACTGAAAATCATCTCTGTGAGGACCCAATAGAGAATGTCCCACCCGAAGTTCTTTTTCGGTTGCCATCTCCAGGGTTTCTTGAATCGCATGTTCAGTCTCTTCCTGGCCCACAAGTGATGGTTGATAAAGCAATTCAAGACGTTCCTTTCTTCCACATAATGCATGGAACAGTTCAGCCAAATGGAGATTGAGGGATTCAGTGAACGATTTGCGTTTTTGCATCATGATCCCTGCATGCCGAGCCAGCATTTGGTTCCACAAAGGAAGTTTTTCTTTTTGCTGAAGTTTCAAAACGGCATTTTTTTGAGACAATGCCTGCGCATAATCCTGGAGAGTCCTGAAATAAGAAGGTTCGAGAATGGCTTGGATTCGATTGAAGAACCTTCGGCGTTCCTGGGGACTTCCACGAAAAAGGACTACTTCTTCAGGAGTAAAGGTCAGAGCAAGAAAGGAGAGGATATAGTCTGAAACTTTATTATAAACCGAATGATCGAGAAAAACCTGCCTCCCCCGTGAGGTGACCTGAATACGGATCAGGTGCAGTACATCGATGCGTTTTAGTTCAGCCTGAATAAGGGCTTGAGGATGTCCACTTTGGAGAAGGTGGACATTTTTTCGGGTTCGGAAAGATTCAAGGTTACAAATGTAATAGATGGCTTCGACCAGGTTGGTTTTTCCCTGGCCGTTTTTTCCGTAAATCCAGTTTATACCTGGAGAGAAGTCAGCTTTGAGGTGGGTGTAATTACGGAAATGTCTTAAATCCAGAGATTGGATTACCATTCAGTGCGCAATGGCATGAGCACCGATAGGAATATATCATTGTTAGGTTCTCGAATCACCGATGGACTCATAGAGTTTTTGAATTCCATCAGAATTTCTTCAGACTTCATGACATTCAAAACATCTAGGAGATAACGTGTGTTGAATCCAATTTCAAAGGGTTTTCCATCATAATTGACCGTAAATTCATCACTTGCTTCACCAAATTCAGTTTTTTCACTTTCTAGTTTTAGCTGGTTTGCCTCTAAATTCAGTTTCACGGGTCTCAGTTTCTCGGTGCTGATGGCAGAAACAATCCTAAGTGAATGAATTAAATTTTCACGATGAATCGTTGCTCTGAGATCATTATCTTTGGGAATGATGGGATCGCAATTTGGAAATTTTCCTTCAATCAGGCGTGTTTTGAAATGAATTCGGTTTCCAGAAAACTGGGCAACACGTTCATCGAATGTGATATCCACCATCTCTCCCATCAAATCACAGACTTTCCTGATTTCCATCAGGGCTTTACGAGGCAGAATGATTTCAGTCACTTCTCCAAAATTCATCTCCTCGACAGGTTGAATTACCTGCGCCAACCGATGTCCATCCGTGGCCTGCCAGCGGGTTCTCTGATCTTCTGTCATGCTGAGAGCGACCCCCATCAGGTTTCGTCTCGATTCATTGGTTTGTGACGCAAAGAGAGTCAGATCAATACACTGAGCAAGATCCAGTGCAGAAATTTTTAATTGCTGGTTGAGTTCTTCAATTTTTGGTTGAGGATAAAGACCTACTTCCACAGATGGAAGACGCAGTTCAGAAGCACCACATGTAATTTGAACCCAGAGCTGTTCCGTCGAACGTATGTGGATCTCTTCAGCCCTAAACTCACGGGTTATATCAAATACCCTTTTAGCATTGATGCAGATACTTCCTGAAGTCTTTATCTGAGCTGGAATGCGCTCGATGATCGACAGTTCATAGTCGGTTGCTGAAAATTCAACCATTCCTTGCTCACCCTCGTTTTCCAAAGTTTGAATCATAAAATTTGAGAGAATAGGCTTGGTAAAACTTTTATCAATCACAGAAATGACATTCTGAAGTGCACTGATAAGTATTTCTGTTTTAATCAGAATATTCATTTATTTTATTAACGTATTAGTATAAGGATTGTCGATATTTTCGAAAACCAAGACAGGATATTGATATAAATGATAATTTTATCAATATTCTAATGTCTGTTTTGTTTGAATGTAAGATCTAAATGAGTACGCTATCAAAATCATCCGAAAAACCCAATGAGAAATCAACAAGCCTGTTGAATCTCTGTCGATAATGAATCATCAGCTTTCGATAACTTGGCTAAGTATTTAAATTTCATGGTTTTAATAATAAACAGACGTAAGGACATAACTTTCAAAGAATTGAGCCTTTCCTTTACCTCGACTTTTTCCTGTTTGCCGAATGACTTCTCTGTTCAGGATCAGGTATTCGAATTCAATCACCCGACTCTGGGATTTTTGTTTTTCATTTGGAAAAGATTCAGGTTTGGAGGATTGAAAGATTGAATCCTCCAAGAAAATTCTTGCATCATGAAAATGAAGAAAAATCCTAGTTGAAGGGAAAAAAGCTTTAAAAATCGATTCCTTGGCAGAAAAAATAAGTTTTAGTGCCTGATCCACATACAAATCATCAAGCTCTTCAAGCCATTCATTTTCCTCACGAATGCAGACATGTTTTGAAATGCCAGGGTTGATGTTTCGTTCCATGTCTTCCAGATCGAGACCAATTCCAGAAACTGTTGTAGTTCTTCCTGTGGCTGCGGCGACCCAATTTCCACTGTGAGTGATTGCACCAGAAATATTCTCAGGCCATATTGGTTCTCGAGTATCTGAATCACGCAAAACCGGTTGATCTTTTATTCCAAGTCGAGAAAGTGCTTCTTTCGCACAGATCCTTCCTGAACGATAATGCTGCTTCCTGGAAGGGGAACTCACCAGACTGAGATAGTTTTCTTCAGCCGGATGTAGATTCTGGTTTAAAGTGGAATGAACCGAGAGGAGGCAAAAGGAGATGTAATCCGGAAACGGATTAGGAAGCATTAGAATGCAAGCTGAATCCCAATCGTGCTCATCCCTCCGCTGTAATTGACTTTTTTGAAATCGATCCCAGAGATACCGCTGATGTCAAGACTTCTGCCCTTGTCTCTTTGAACCGCTGCTGCTGAAAAGTAATGATAGCCTATATGAAATTCTATAATGTTCCAGAACGGAAGACCCACATGGATGTAGCCCTCTGCAACAGGAATGGATTGCTCCTTGATCGCATCCGGAGAGGTTCCCTGATGAACATTGTTTTTCAAATAAGTCAGAGTTGTTTGGGATTTGAACGTTCCATAGCCAAAGCCTAGCGACATCGAGACCACTGGAAAAGGAACGTTGTAGAAGACATTGATGGTGGAAAGCTTGTTTTTTGTGGCCATGGAAATCTGTGTGCTTGCATCCGTACTTTGTTGTTCTTCTAATTCTTCAAAAGTAAGGGTGGAGAAGCCTAAATTCGGAACAAGCGGAATGGGATGTGTGATTCCCACTGAGCCTCCAATGACCCCCTTCTTGGCAGCACTATATCCTATAGCAGTGTCAAGGCTGACACCGAAAAACTGCGCTTTTAGTGTTTCTGTATGACCGATTAAGAAAATCAGGCCTGCAAACAACCCTAGGAACGATCTGCAGAATATGTTATTTCGAGACATGGTTTGTTTCTTCAAAATCCAATACTGATTCCAGCGCCGATCACATTACCACCGGTTTTATATTCATCTGATCCTGATTTTGCCTTAATTGTCGAGTTGACAGAGCGGTAGCTCAAGTGTGCATCCATGATTCCCAGAAAAGGAATACCAAGACTTGTGTAAAATTGGGTAGCTGTTCCTTTGTCATAATTGGATGAGCAAGTGGTGCAGAGAAGTTCCGTCTCTCCAGCTCCAAGTCCGACGGTCAGGTTGATGATCGGAATGGGGAGCAAGTAGAAAATGTCGTACATCGTGGTACCAATTTTTGTTGTCGAGTCCTTAATCTTCGTCTCATAGCTTTCCAGGCCGACTCCAACCAAGATGGGAAATTTTACATGGAAAAAATATCCACTTACTCCATCAGAGCTTATATTTTCATCTGCAATGTCATGACTTAAAGGGACTCCGGCACTGATGGAGAAAAATTCTGCTCTGAGGGTGTTGCCAAACAACATTATTGATGCCACCAGAAATGGCAGACAGGTTTGAAAGTATTTCATTTTAATCATCTCATTCAAGACTCTTCATTTTCTGTAGATTCCTCTGTTTTCCAGTCATCAAATTGACCCAAAGGTCGGAAGAAAGTGAATTCAAATGGTTCTTCCACCAAGGTCTCCCAAGCTTCTCCGGTGCTTCCGGAGGTGAGGGTAAACGGAAGAGCCACGACAAAAAACGCTGTGGAAACCACACTCAATCCTAAGCTCAAAACTCTGATCGGTACATCAATCATCATCGCTCCACTGCTGGGACGATCTGATTCTTGAGCCTGAGCCTGTGATACTATCAATGCAATAATTAGGCTAATCACCAAAAATCGGCGAATGACAGTTTGTGTAATATTACTGAGATTTTCCATGAGGGCCAGGTCTTTAAATTTCAATTTCACAAATGACCGGGGCATGATCCGAAGGTTTTTCTCCTCCCCTTACATGGGAGTCGATAGTGCAGCTTTTCATAAGTGTGAGCAGTGAGGAGGAGGCAAGGATATGGTCAATCCTCATTCCTTCGCCTCTCTCAAACCCTCGAGTACGAAAATCCCACCAGGTGAACTGATGTTCCCGGGAGTCGAAGCATCGGAAAATATCATGCAGTTGGGTTTGTTCGGATTTTGATGGGTTTGGGTTGAGGAACGCATTCATTCTTTCATGCTCCCTCGGATGATAACTGACATGTCCCATCATGGCTTCCGGATCATTGACATCTCCAGAATCCAAAGCGACGTTGAAGTCTCCAACCATGATCATTGGTAAATCCGAGTAGGTTCCAGAAGTGATTTCAAGAAAAAGTTGTTTCAGAAATTCGAGTTTGTAGACAAATTTTTCGGATTCAGTGTTCTGACCTTGCGGCACATAAACATTGATGATTCGGATTCCTTTCCAGATTCCAGAAATCAGGCGTGCATTTTCTGAATCATATCCGTTTTCAAAACCCTTACGGATGTCTGTCAGGGGCTGCCTTGAAAGGATCGCCACGCCGTTGTATGTTTTTTGCCCGTACCAGCATGAATGGTAACCTGCCTGTTCCAACTCCCATGCAGGAAACATAGAATCCTCAACTTTGGTTTCCTGAAGGCAAACTACTTCGGGCTGGTGGGTTTCTAGCCACTGAAGGAGAACATTCATTCTTGATCGGACCGAATTCACATTCCAGGTTACCACTTTGTACGAAGAAACAGCTTCTACTTCTTTTTTCAGAAGAATGATATCGTCCGGAAGTAAGCAGGCACTGTTTTCGTATATTACAGTTTGTGCTTCTACTTGAGATCTGCCCCAGTTGCGCACTACAGACAACTCTCCAATACTCCAGCTATTAAAGATTTTTTCCACAAGATTTCGGAACGAACCTAGACAACCGTTTCTCAATTCCCTGACGCTGATACCCTCTTCCTGCAAAAGGAGCAGTTGGTCTTGGCCAAGCATTTCAGGGTAGGGGGATGAATTTGTGGGTGAAGCCAGCAGGGTCACTGTTTTATCTCAACTTTTTTCTTAAAATGATCTGAAGCATGACTTCTATCTGCTTAAAGGGTTGGTAGATGCTTCATCCAAGTTGCAAGTTAAGTGTAAAATGATCGGATAAACAGAAGCTAAATCAGCTTGTTCTGAATAAAGTGGATGGTATAGTTACAGTTCATATCTAACAAAACTTCGATCATAAAGCGAGTTCTTTGTCGGTTCATTCACTTCTGAAAAAATAATGGCAGGAAAAAATATTTCCGAAGCTGAACTGATCAACCAGGAAACGGGTGGAAAGTTTAAAGCCCTTCCGGAAATGACGCTGACCACACGTCTGATCCTTGGGGAATGCCACATGGAAATTGCAGAGATTCTCAAGCTCGGCCAGGGTTCGGTTCTAGAACTTGATTCGATAGCAGACCAGCCACTTGAACTATGGGTAAATGACCAGTTCATTGCCAAAGTTCTTCCTGTTATCAGCCATGATAAAGTAGGAGCTCAGATCCAGGAAATTGCTTCCAAAGAACAACGAATGCGGGAGATCACGCTTCAATCGGATGAGTGATTTCCTTTGGGTAAAAAGGGATCTATGAATCTGCTCCTGATCCAGCTTCGCAGGATTGGGGACGTGATGATGACCACACCTGCTATAAGGGCGCTAAGAAAGTCCTTCCCGGATGCTATCATAAGTTTTCTGACAGAAACCCCTTCCGATCAGGTATACAAATATAACCCGCACCTGGATCATCTGCTTGTCTATCCCAAAAAAAAATCGATTCGGGAACTTCAAAAATTCTACCGCAGGATTCGCCATCAAAATTATGACTGCGTCATTGATTTTCAAGGAAATCCCAGAACCGCATTATTGAGTCGTTTTTCAGGTTCAGGTTTTCGCATTGGATTCGATTTCAAGGGTAGAAGCTGGGTTTACCACAGAGCCGTTAGCTTTCCTTCCGATTCGACTTATTCAGCACAGCATAAAATGAAACTGCTGGAGTTACTTGGAGCAGAAAGTACGGATCTTGAGTTGGAGATGAAATTTTCTTCTGAAGATCATGATTATGCTTTGGAACTCTTGAAATCCCTGGGAGCCCAACCCGGCAGGCTCCAGGTTTCAGTCTCTCCCGTTTCACGTCAGCCCTACAAGGTCTGGCCAACGGTACATTTTGCAAAATTAATAGACTGGCTTATAGAATCATATGGTGCCCAAGTATACTTCCTCCATGGCCCAGGAGAGGAACACTTCATTGATTCAGTGACCATGGAAATGAAAAATGATCCCATGCCACCTGTGGGTATTCCAAACCTACTCCAGACACGTGCCTTGCTTGCTCAAATGGACCTTCATTTTGGAAACGATAATGGTTTGCGGCATCTGGCGATTGCAGCAGGAATTCCTTCATTAGGCGTTTTCGGCAAACCTTCTGCAGTGAGTTGGACTCCTCCTGAGCAAACCATTCACCGAAGTGTGGAATATGATCCGGGCTGTAAAAACAACTGCACTTACCCCAATTGCGATCACCTGAGTTGTATTCGTGATGTACCCTTTAATGAGGTTCATCAGGCGCTCAAAGATCTCCTTTCCGAGCATAAAAATGAATTCCGTACATCTTCTTGATGTCGAATGGCTGCTTCAGAGACAGCTAAGCCAGGTGGGAGACTGGCATAACGTACAAAATATCCCAGAAAGTGGAGATCCTTTGTACCAGCTAGTGTCCGAACAGCATCATACCAATTTCGACCTTTGGCATGAGGAAGACAAGGCCCGGGACCCGGATGCATCCGATGCAATAATTGCAACGGTAAAGAGAAGCATCGACCGGCTCAATCAAAAGCGCAATGATGAGATTGAAAAAATCGATGAAGCACTTCTAGATGAACTAGGGCAACGCTCTGTCAGGATCATGGTGGATGCCAGACTGAACAGCGAAACACCGGGAAGCATGATTGACAGGCTTTCCATCAGTGCCTTGAAAATATATCATATGGATGAAGAAACGAAGCGTGTAGACGCATCCTCTGAACACCAGAAAAACTGTGAAGCCAAATTGATGCTGCTTCAGGAACAACGTCGGGATTTGGGGAAATGCCTGATGGAATTCCTGGAGGATCTGGTTTTCGGGAGAAAGACCCTAAAGGTTTATCGACAGATGAAAATGTACAACGATTCGAGTTTGAATCCGGTACTATACCAAAAAAAGAATTCCAGATGAAATTGGTTCTTTTCCTGCTTATTATTGGTGGCTGGTTTTATTTGCGTCGAAAACTAGGAAAGCGTGACAAGCATTCTTTTCCATGGGTCGACTGGTTTCTGGGAATCATGATCTCTCTTTATGGTTTGATCATGCTTTTCATGCTTTTCGGAGTGGAACAAAAACGAGCTGGCCTGCTCTCCATTGGTATTGCATTTCTTGGTGCCCTGGTTTATGTCGGTTGGATGCGGAGACGGATCAAATCCTGAAAAAGATGCTAACCATTCTTTGCCTTTCCAATAGCTGAAAACTCCTACTTCCTGTTTCATCTATACACCTGGAAAAGATGGGAATCGTGCTGATTGTGATGATGTTTGTGGCGATGCTCCTATTGGGATGGTGGGAAATCAGACGTTCACGACGCCGATTTCGTGAGGCTAAGCAGCAATTGAATTCGATTTATGGAGAAATAAAAGATCAACCTGATTCGGAAAAGTCCGTTCATGCAGATAGCATAATGGAAACTCGTAGCAAGGTTGAAACCGGAGATGAAAAAATTTAGTGTGATTTTCGGATCTCGTTCTGGAGTTCCCGGAGCTCTTCCATTAAAACGGATTTCAGTTGGAGAGTAGGAGGTTTTTCTTGGACCAATTTCAGTAGTTCAGCGACTGCCTTAGGCCGGGAGAGTTTGCGATTCACCGCAAATTGGTCCAATTCCTCAAGTACAGATTCAGGCAAACCCAGCAAAATTTTTTTTACCGGCTCGGTGTATTCTTTTTTCCTTCCTGCTCCCTGTCGGAAGCCTCCGCGTGACATGTAAACTCCTAAAACAAATTTTTACTGAATCTGGCGCTCAAGAATTTTTCCTGGTTTCCGATAATTGAATCAAAGCTTTTGATTAACATGCATCTGGTCAATGAAAATTCTTGGCCAATCGAATTGCAAACCTTGTTGATCAAGGAAAGTACGTTGAAGGCTTTGGCAATCGGTTTGTAATTCATCAAGCCGGAATTTTGAACCCTATTTCGATTTGTATCCATGAAAGAGTCAGAAAAGAAGGTTTTGTATCCTTTCCGTCGTTTATCAGTGCGGACACGTTGTTTTCATCGTCTGACCCCGGAAGAGGTCTTGATGCGTAAAGGCTTCTAGGGTGAAACTCTGCAGCATCGGCTTTACGCTCCATGCAATAAGCAAGCTAAACATCACAAAATAGGACGGGAACCTTCATCTCCCGTCCTCTTCCCTCCTTGAATCAGTAATCCGTAGATCCCAGGTTTTTCAATCCTTATTGAATTAACATATAGATTTCTTTGATGAAGAGAGGCTTCTTCATCGAAGGATTTCAGGATTCATGATGGTTTCGATCATCATGCTTTCTTGCAAAAAGGTTCCAATATGAGAAACTGATCAGGATTCAAAATTATTTTCCAAATTCCTCATTCATAGTAATCCATGTTCCGTGTTCTCATCACTGGTGACATTCACCCCAAAGGAATAAAAAATCTAGAACAAGAAATAGATATCGAAATTCAATTTTCTCCCGATCTGCCTTATGAGGAGGTTCTTCGTATCATTCGACCCTATCATTGCATCCTTTCCCGATCAGAAACTCGAATAACCAGGGAACTGATTGAGGCGGCACCGGAACTGAAGGTGATTGCACGAGCTGGTGTAGGGGTGGGTAACATCGATGTGGAATATGCTACAGAACGGGGCATCCTGGTGATCAACACTCCAGGAAAGAATACCAACTCTGCAGCTGAATTGACGATGGGACTGCTCCTGAGTGCATTCAGAAAGATTATTCCTGCGCATCAGAACATGCAGTCCCTGAATTGGGAACGTCACCGCTTCAATGGTGGTGAGTTGCTAAATAAATGCCTTGGAGTGATTGGTTTGGGTAATGTAGGACATCGCGTTGCCCGTTATGCAAATGCATTTGAAATGAAGGTACAGGCTTTTGATCCGTACCTTTCTGATGAAATTTTTGAAAGGCATGGAGTTCAAAAAGTAGATTGGATCACGCTGCTCAGTACCTCTGATGTGATTACACCTCATGTTCCATTGAACAGTGAAACCCGGGGAATGATTTCCGAGAAGGAGATAGAACGGATGAAGTCCGGAGTGATTTTGTTGAATACTGCTCGGGGCGGTGTCATCCATGAAAAATCCCTGTTGAATGCACTTGAATCAGGCCACGTTGCTGCTGCAGGCATAGATACTTGGGAAGTTGAACCTCCTGGTGAAAATCCCTTCAGCAAGCTTCCTCAGGTGGTGATGTCTCCGCACATTGGTGCTTCTACAACTGAAGCACAAATTCGGATTGCCGAATCCATTGCCGCTCAAGTGCCCAGAGCCCTGCGCGGAGAAGTGGTGGACTTTCCGGTCAACATGCCGAGTGTCAAGGTTTTGCCAACCAGCCCAGTCCGACATTATACAACACTGGTCGAAAAAATAGGTATGTTCAGTTCACAGTTTCTTGATTTTCAGCCCAATCAACTGGAAATCAAATATCGCGGTACCCTAGCCAAATGGGACACCTCATTGCTCCGTCTTTGTTTTCTCAAAGGTTTTCTTCAGGCATCCCATGATCAGGCCAGCTATGTGAATGCAGATCAACTAGCAGAAAGTGTTGGACTTAAAGTCATTGAGGAGACGGATCCAGGATTTACCGACTATGAAAGTGCGTTCAAATGCATCTTCAAATTAAAGGGCAAGCAGTTCACCGTTGGTGGAGTTGTGTTTAGCGGACCTCATCCACGAATTACCCTGATTAATGATTTTTATTGCGAGATAGAGGCTTCCGGAACGATGCTGGTCACAACGAATCTCGATGTACCCGGCATGATCGGCGTGATAGGGGTCTGCCTTGGGAAGCATCAGATCAATATCAACCAGTTCGAACTGGGCCGTAACGTTCGTGGTGGAGAGGCCATGGCGGTGATCAGTGTTGATCAGGATATCTCCAAAGAAATTCTGGATGAACTGATCTCAAACAAAGGCATTACTTCGGTGCGAAAAATTGTGCTTTAGTCCATGATTTTTCTGACTAGCATAAAAATATCCTCAAAGAACATTCTGAATTTCGATTGAGGATACTGCGTCTAATTCAATTGTTTGAAAACTTATGAATTTACACAATTCTTCCCTTTCCTTTCCATTGCATCAGAAATCTCCGTAACTCAGATGAAATACATCAAATCGCTGCTGGACCAGAATTTTCTCGAATATGCGTCCTATGTCATTAAGGACCGTGCAATCCCAGACATTGAAGATGGATTGAAGCCGGTGCAAAGGAGAATTTTGCATACGATGATGGAGATGGATGACGGAAAGTTCAATAAAGTCGCAAACATCGTTGGTGATACGATGAAGCTTCATCCTCATGGAGACGCGTCGATTGCCTCGGCGCTGGTGGTGGTTGCCAACAAGGAATATTTCATTGAACGGCAGGGGAATTTCGGAAACCTCTTCACTGGAGATCCGGCTTCTGCATCACGTTACATTGAAGCTCGACTGACACCTTTAGCAAGAGAAGTTCTTTTTAATCCTGAATTGACAGAATTCACCGAAAGTTATGATGGAAGAAATCAGGAACCAATCCTGCTTCCGTGTAAAATTCCTGCAACCCTTCTGTTAGGAGCCGAAGGCATTGCAGTAGGAATGTCTACCCGGATTCTCCCTCATAATTTCAATGAGGTGCTTCAGGCACAGATTTCCTATCTGGAAGAAAAGCCTTTTGAATTGTTTCCAGATTTCCTGACGGGAGGGTTTTTGGATGTGACCCAGTACAATGAAGGGAATGGAAAGATCAGGGTTCGTGCAAAAATTGAAGTGGTCAATGACAAAACCCTGGTGATCCGTGAAGTGCCTTATGGGGTTACCACCGAGTCTCTTATCTCGTCCGTTCAGGATGCAGTCAATAAAAATCGTTTCAAACTTGCTTCCATAAATGATTTTACTACCGACCAGGTTGAAATCGAATTGAAAACTGCTCGAGGTTATCACACGGATAAACTGATCAAACAGCTTTATGCCTATACCCAATGTGAACAAAATATTTCATTGAACTTGCTCGTGATCCGGAATAATCAACCGGTTCTTTCCTCAGTAAGCGATGTCATCCGGCACAATACCGACCGGTTGAAAAACCTGCTTAGAAACGAGCTTGAACTTGCTCTGGCAAAAACACGTAGGCAATGGCATCAGAAACGATTGGAGATGTATTTCATTGAAGAAAAGGTTTATCGCAAACTGGAAGATTCCGAAAGTTACGAAGAGGCGCTAAAACGGGTTGAAATGGCCATGAAGCCTTTGGCAGAAGAACTATCGGCACCAATCCTCGAGGAGGACATTGAGAAATTGTTGACGATCCAGATCAAAAGAATTTCACGCTTCGACCAGCAGGCCGGACTCAAGGAATTGAAAGAATTGGAAAAGAAAATCAGAGAGCTGAAACGTTCACTGAATAATATCAAACTTTTCACAATCCAGTATATTCAACAACTCAAGGAAAAATACGGCTCAAGCTTTCCACGCAAATCCCGGCTAGAAACCTTTGACGAGGTTCGAATGGAAGAGGTGATGGAAGAGCAAAAAGTCTTCTGGGATAGAAGCAGCGGATTTTTTGGAACCAAGGTCAAATCCGAAACATCCTTCCTTTGTTCTCCGCTGGACAAAATTCTGCTGATCCATCGTGACGGACGCTACCAGTTGACTCGTGTGCCGGAAAAACTGTTTGTTGGAAAAGATCTATTGCATCTGGATAAATTGGATTCCAAAATTGTTTTCAATGTCATCTATTCGGAAGGAGAAAGCCAGATCTGCTATGCAAAACGCTTCAAGGTGGAAAAATTCATCCTTGAAAAAGAATACCGGTTATTTGAACAGGCCAAGCAGGCCAAGATTCTCCACCTCAGTCAGGGCACAGGAATTTCAGTGGAAGTCGTGCTGGTCCCCCATCCCCGCCTTCGTAAAAGTCGTGATGCTTTCCACTTCGATGAGCTTGCAATCAAAGGGGTTCAAGCCCGGGGAAATCGGGTCTCCCCCAAAGCGATTCAGCGTGTGAGGATTCTTCCCCGTCAAAATCCAGGTGGAATGCAAATGAGCTTTAACCCTGATAGTAAGGATGAAAGTGGAAAATAATTTCATTGTAAAAAATCTGGAATTGTATTATTATTTAGGGTTTTGAAATTCAATATTCCAACGCTACATGTCCCTTAAGTGTCAAATTTGCGGAAAAACACCAGGTAACGGTTTTCGTGTGAGTCATGCACACAACCGGAATAAACGAAGATGGCTTCCAAACATCCAGAATGTGAGGGTTCTTCAGCCAGGTGGAAACCGCAAAAAGATCCGGGTCTGCACACGTTGCATTCGATCTGGAAAAACGTTGGCTGCCTCCTGAAGCTTGTCTTCACCAGCCTCTGTCAATCTGCTTGATCCTGTCACTGCTGTCTACACGTTGGGGCCGGAAGGCACCTTCAGTGATGAGGCGGCAAGACTATTTCAACATCAGCCTGATCTCATCCGATACAGCAGTACATTTGCAGAAGCACTGCTGGAAGTTCGTCAAGATCCATTACAAGCGGCAGTCGTTCCGATTGAAAATTCGGTTGCTGGAACGGTGGCACAGGTTCAGGATGCCCTGGTCAGCATGGATTTGGAAATTTTGGCCGAAGTTAGCCTCCCGATCACCTACTCTCTTCTTGCCTCGGCAGATCCTGAAAAGATCCAAGACTGTTATACGCATTCACAAGCATTTGAACAGACCAGTCGGTGGATCGCCCAAAATATCCCCAAAGTCCGCCCTCAGTTCACCCGCAGCAACATAGATTCTGGACTTCAATTTCTGGAAAAGGTTGAACTGGGTCAAAATCCACTTGCGGCCATTGTACCGGTTTCATTTGCACTGAAACATCCTCAGTATCTTTTTGCAGAGAACATCCAGGACTACAAAAACAATACAACTCGTTTTCTGCTGGTAAAAAATCGAGGAGAAAACCAACAGTATGATTTTAACCGAAAAAAAACGGCTCTCTTTGTGGAATTTCAGGAAGACCGCCCTGGACTACTCTACCGTATGTTGAGTGTTTTTAACCTTTTCGGAATCAATCTCTGTCGGCTCGAATCCCGCCCTTCAAAATCCACACCCTGGATGTACGATTTCTATGTAGATTTCTATAACATTCAGGAAAGCGAAGCCTGCCTGGATGTGCTGAGAACCAGCAAGTTCAATTACAAAATCTTGGGCAGTTATGATGTCCACCCCTCCGCCTCATAAGTTGAGGCATTGAATTCAATTTGAGAAGGTTAGCAGTTTCTGACTTTACTGGTTGAATGTTAACTCACGGACTGCTGTTTGCACCAACATGAACGGGCGAGCCCTTTAATATGAATTAGAATGAATATCCAACAGGGCTTGATTTGTTTATCAATTGCCGTTAAGAAATATTCGAAGTAATTGTCCTTTTCATTGGAGTACAAAATGCGAAATCTGATCAAAAAATTTGAAAACCTGATTACCGGATTTGGGTTTGTAATTCTCTGGTTCCTGCTTTGCGGGATAGACCGTTCCAATAAACCCAGTTTCAGCACTGGTGATCTTGAGACATCGAATCTTTTTCAGTCGATGCCTCCACCTTCCACATGGCCAATATCCTTTTGGATCGCACTTTTCATTTTGGTTTTCGGTTCCATCGGCGGGTTTTATGGTGCCAGGTACCTGCGTGAGAAACAGGCCCAGGAAGAGCTTGACGCAATTGTTGACGAACAGGCTCAAATGGGCCTGGAAACGGAGTATGAAAATAAAAAGCTTGATGAGGAAACAAGAGAATTTGTCACTGAATTATGCGGGACTGTTGATCCAGTTGATATATTACCAGTAATCAGTTCAAGTGAATTATTTGAACAAACAGTAATTGATTTTAAAGAATCTGATAGATTTGAAGAAGAGGCATATCCAAAAATATTTGAATTAAGAAAAAGCTTAGAATTTACATTTAAAAATTTAGATTGGCCTTTTTTGAATACACAAATGCTTGAAAAGGGAATGAAATTAGAATGTGAAATCAGACACAAATCCAGAAATGTGGTTTTCATGACTTCTATTTTGGATGCCAACGAATCTCATCTTTATATCAAACCTCCTTCAGTCAAAAAGAGACCTGCCAATTTAAAACAATTCCCTTCTATTCATTGTAGGCTCCGGAGGGCAAATGATGCGGACTATGAATTTGACGTGGATATTGTAGATCAGCTGATTGACGAGATGAATGCGGTGATTCTGAAGCAGACGTCCGAGATACACAAAATGACAATCCGTGAATCAGAACGTGTTCCGATGGACATGGAAATGAATTTTCAGCTCGTCAGCGATGCTCAATACGATTTGGAACATAAGTTCGAGGCTGAAGAACAGGAAAGAGATATGGTAACCGCAACCATCAAGGACATGAGTGGAGGTGGAATGAAACTTCAGATGAAAGATCTTCAGGGACTCAATAAGGATGATGTTTTAATTTTTCATCTATCTAGGGCAAGTATACGTCGTGATTTGGCTGCTTCGGTGATGAACATCGTTCCCAGAGGAGGTTTGTATGATTTACATCTCAAATATCGGGACAATGACACCATCACCAAAATGAAAATCAACCAATACCTTCACCGCGCCACTAAAAATATGGAAGCCAAAGCAGCTTGATTTTCAATCCAGCATGAAAAAATTTGACTCTGACTTTGATCAGTTTGATTCAATTGTAACTCTCTAACAATAACAGACTTCGTTAAATCGTTCCCGGAGGTTCCCAACTTCCTTTAACACCTTCTTTCCCTTAATAGCTGAGCTCATCAACTGGGCGATATCTCCCATTTCATTTTCTGTCATTCCCATCCGGGTCATTTCCTGAACTCCTAAACGGAGTCCTGAGGGAAATCCTGGGTCCGGATCTCCCGGAAGCTGGTTGTAATTGCAGATGATGTTTTGTTCAGCAAGATGCCGGGCGATTTTTTTGGCCTCACCATAACGCGTAACCCGCAGTGCCAGTTGGTGACTTTCTGTAAAACCAAATTCCTTGGCTTCTACATCGACTCCTTCATCATCTAGGGCCTGTCCCAGTGCCTTAGCATTTTTGATTGTTTGTTTGGCGTACGCTTTTCCATAAACTTTCATTTCCCGGATGGCGATGACCAGCCCTGGAAGGGTATGCAGGTGGTGGCTACTTGAGGAACCAGGCATCACTCCACGGTCTATGCTTGTCCACCACTTCAATTCCTCTTCTCCCTGAAGGTTTCCTAGGATGACCCCACGTTGTGGGCCAGGAAAGGTTTTGTGGGTGCTTGCATTGATGAAATGTGCACCTTCTCGGAAAGGATCCTGAAAACATCCTCCCAGGATCAATCCAAGGACATGCGCACCATCATAGAGCAATGGTATTTTCAGGTTTCTACAAGCTTCTGCGATTTCCTTCACCGGTTCAGGAAAGAGGAAAAGACTTTTACCCAGAATTGCGAGGTTCGGACGTTTTTTCTCAAGAAGGTCAACACAGGCATTTGCATCCAGGTGATAACCGTCTTCAGTTGCAGGCCAGAAATTGAGGTCAATGGAATTTTCTTTTCCTAGATTAAGAACCTGACCCCTTTTCTGAATCCTCCTCCCCACAACTCCTATCGGGTTGTGGCTGATGTGCCCGCCCTGTTCAATGGAGTTCACCACAACCGTGTCTCCCCCTCTGAGTATGCCCAAAGCCAGGGCTGTGTTGGCGGCGTTTCCGCTGATGGGTCTGACATCAGCCTGCTGGCATCCTGCTAGTTCGATAATTTCTTGCTCTGCAATCCTTTCAATTTCGTCAATCCATCGGGTGCCTTCGTAATAACGTCGATCTTCATCATTGGTGTTCGGGTGCCCTTCGGCGTAACGGCCCATAAAGTCATTAACCTCAATGTTTCTCACATTGGGGGACTGGGTATTTTCACTAGCAATCAGGTTCAAACATTCTTTTCCGCGCCAGTTATTTTGTTGTTCAACTAAGCTTTGGATGTCTTCGGTTTTTATGTCCATGGAGTGATCAAATCAGTTAATTGAAGAATAATGGTTGTCAAAGTTTTTGAAAAAGTTAAGCCGTGATCTAATTGAAGTTGTTTTATCCGTATTCAGGAAAAAATTCTATCAATGCACCAACTTCATCAATCGCATCTTTTTCTGGAAGGGATTGGTTTCGGTAGCGTTCTCCCTTCACCACCCGAACCGGTCGAAGGGTCCGTATCAAATGGGAGGCATCCGTTTCATCAAAGATGATGACGCGGTTAACGGATTCAACCGATGAAAGAAGCATTGCTCTCTCACGTTCGTTCAATAGAGGTGCTTCGCCTTTTTCTTGAGAGATGCTGCGGTCACTGTTGATGGCTACCACATTGAACCCGTTGAGGGTATTTAGCTGGTGCAGGAACTTGAGATGTCCAGCACTGATATCATCGAAATATCCATTTGTGAATATTAGTGGAAGTTCCTGGTGGGGCAGATAACGGCTGAGTTGTTCGAGCGTCATGATCTTCCCTGAAGTTTCACCGTATTCAAAACGATGAAGAAGATCTGAACGGGTGAAAGAAACAACTCCTACATGCTGAATGGCCATGCCGGCTGCTAGTTGGGCCCAGAAACCTGCCTGTTCGATGCTTGCACTTCCTGCCAAGAGGTAGGCCAGAACACTGATCACCATGTCTCCAGCTCCGACAACATCGAATACTTCCTGGGTTTCAGCTTTTAGGAACTGATAGTCATTGGCTTGACGGAACAGCAACATTCCATCCTGATCGAGGCTGATGACAACATATTCAAGATCCGCCTCGTATTTCAGTTTGTGTGCTGCCCGGAGGATACTGTCCTGATCGATGAGAGGGAATCCTACCGCAGCTTCTGTTTCGGCCCGGTTGGGTTTGATAAGTGTGAAATCCTGGTAGATTTCGAAATCAATATTACGACGAGGGTCACAAAGGGAAGGAATGTGATGGGTTTTGCAGAGAGCAGCAATGGTCCTAAGCATCGAGTTACCCAATAAACCTTTGCCATAATCTGAAATCAAGACTGCGTCAACCCTTGGAATGGTCTTTTTCAGGAAATCAATCAGCCCTTCCTGCCTGACCACACTCCCCGAAGGAGGATCAAGATCCATCCTCAACAGATGCGTATGTCCGGCGATCATGCGGTGTTTGAGCACTGTGGTATACTGTTCCTGCTGTTCTACTCCAGATGTGTCTATACCCTGTTCCTGAAGCAGACCGAGAATGATCTCTCCGGCTTCATCTTTTCCAGTGACACCGCAGGCCAGCACTTCAGCACCCATCACGGATAGATTCATCATCACATTGCCGGCGCCCCCCAGCCTCTGATCATCCCGGGCAACTTGAAGTACCGGGATCGGGGCTTCCGGAGAAATCCGTTGAACCATCCCCCAAGAGTAGCGGTCAAGCATCAGATCTCCCACCACGAGAATCTGTGGCGTGGCAATATCTGAAAGACTTTGCCTCAGTTCTGATTCGGAATATTGCCTCATTAGGGTTGGGTGAGATATTTTGCGATCAGATTTTCGAAGGCATTCAGAGGTTGTGCCCCAGAAAGTAGTTCTCCTTTGATTCTGCGTTTATTGGGGTTATAACGGCCTATGAAAAATCCTGGAGTCCCACTGATGCCCAAGCTGGCGCCATCTTCCATATCCTGGTTGACCAATCCCCGGTATCGCTCACTTTCGAGGCATTGGTCGAATTTTTTCTTATTTTTGATACCAATTCTACGTGAATATTTTTTTAAATCTTCTGGAAACTGGGCTTTTTGGTTGGCATAAAGTAATTCATGCATTTCCTCGAATTTACCTTGTTCCCGAGCGCACTCCACTGCCATTGCGGCATCATCTGCTTCTGTGTGAAAGCCAAGCGGGAAATGCCTGTAACCGAAGGCAATTTTTTTCTCATAGGTTTTGATCAATTTCTGAACGGTACCCTGGATGCGTGAACAATAAGGGCACTGGTAATCAGAGAATTCCAGAATCATCACCTTGGCTTTGGGATTTCCTCTAATGTAGGCGGTTTTGATGGAAGCTTCCTGGGTAAATTCAGAGGGAGGAGAAAGGTAGGATTTGACCCATCCCTTTTCCAGTGCCATGCCGAATTGGTTCAAAAGCATCTCCTGTCTAAGTTGTGCTTTCAGGTACTGGCGGATTTGAGGACGAAATTTATCCAGGGACCCTCGTTCCTTAAGGTTGTTTCCTTCGTAAACAGCAAGGATTTGTTCTTCACTGATTGAGATCCTGGGTTTGCTGTTGATTTCTTTGTGTTTGTTTTCCAGGTTTTCAAGAGTATGTAAAATCAACTGTTCCTGAAGTTGTTGGTAGAGTTGAAGGCTGAGATCGTAAATTTTTTTGTTCCTCAAATCTTCAAGCCTCACGGGTTGATTTTCCAATTCTGCGACCATCGGGTTTGAATCAAAAACTACACTTTCAGCTGCCAGGAGGGGAGAAGCATCATAACCTAAGCCCAGGAAAGGAATAATGCTGATCATTGAATGAATAAATATTTTTAAATGTTTCATGATTTCAATCAGTTTAATTTTAATTGATATAACTGGAAGGATTTGGGGCTGCTTCCAGAGATGCCATATGCATCAGAGCGATCAGGTTGTCCCAACGTTCATTCAATCCTGGAGCCTCAAGCAGGGCTTGTTTTTCAATTGGGTTGAAATCCAGATTCATGCTCAGGATATTGATCAACAGATTTAAAGGAATCGATTCAATTTTTTCCCACTCAACCTGGAGTTCTTTCCGGGATGCATAGGCTTTGAAGGCTTGAAGCAATCCCGACGATTTACATTCTTCGATGGATTCGCTCGAATCAGATCTGAAACGTTTATAGTCCACTTCAACCTGCCTGTATAATGTTTCCACTTCGAGTTCTTGAAGGATTTCGAAGCGAATTTCTCCCTGGAGACGGATCAGATAATTCCCGTCAGATTGTTTTTGATAATGATCAATCCTTCCAAGACAACCAATTTGGTGGATTTTATCATCATCATTACTCAACGGTTGAATCATTCCGATCAGATCTTCTGTTTCTATAGCATGTTCGATCATCTGTCGATAACGAGGTTCAAAAATATTCAAAGGAAGGATGGTTTTCGGCAATAAGATACAGCCATAAAGTGGAAAAACCGGTATGGTCTCAGGAAAATTTTTAGACATTTCAGACCCTTTCCATTTCGGTTTGAAGGAATCCAAACTCAAGTGTTGCTTCAAGATCTGAGCTGTCTTCAGGCTGGGAAGGCATGCTGTTTCTCCAAACGGATGGCTTATCCATACAGATGTAGTTTGGAACACCAGGCGCGTGTTTTTGAAGCTCTTGCTGCATTAAACGGATCATCTCCTGCCGAATCCTTTTCAGGTAGCGTAGTTTACCATCATCCGATTGAAAAAGTTCACCAAGGAAAACCCTACTTGAGGGAAAACGGTCTTCTACGATTGGTTTTAACATCGGAAGACATCTGAGGGTGCCCATACTAATCCAGGCAATTCTCTCTGGACTGACAGAATCAAACAGGCGCTCAACAAGTCTTGGGTATTCTTTTTCCCAACCTGGAAAATGAAGCATTGGATCAAAATGAAAGCCGAGTTTATAACCGGCATCCGATGCTTTACGAGCAGCCTCTAAACGTTCGTCCAAACGTGCAGTTTTGTACTCTTCCTGCTCGATGATAGTTTCAGGATTGAGCGACCAAGCAATGACTGTTTTTCCTCCGTGTGGAAGGTCAAGTAGATGGTCTACGTGATGAGATTTTGTTTTTAATTCAAGAATGGCATTTGGAAGATTGCTGAAGAAGCGAATCAAATGTGGACTGATTCTGAGATAAGGATCAAGGGCTAGGCTGTCTGAATGCTCACCTGTTCCAACCCGGTAAAGTTGTCTGGAACGAGTAGAAATTTGATTTTTGAGATTTTCCAGAATTTCCTCAAGGTTGGCATGAACGGTGATCATTGGTTTGTTCAGAAAGGCCTGCAGGATACAGTAGGTGCACTCAAAAGGGCAATTCTCGACCAAATCCAGAGTGAAATAATTGCAGCAAAGCAGATCTTCCGAAAATCCCGGACAGCTTTTGAATGAATGACCCTGGAAATATTTCAGATGTAGGTTTTTTTTTCCCTGAGTCAATGGATTTCTTCCAGGATCAAGCCCCAAAGTTTTTTTGTGGTCGTCTCCCTGTTCAAGAATCAGTTGGGGGACATCGGAAAAACGATCACATATTTCACGTGCCAAGAGGGAATTTTCCACTTCAACATCAATCAGAATCTGCTCAGGCTTATAATTCAGCATGTGTTACCATCCTTCATGCCGTTGATGTTTCTTGAAGATATTTCCGAGCTTGAAGAACATCGACTTCAATCTGGTTTTTCAGTTCTTCGATGCCAGAAAATTTTTTCTCGGCTCTGAGAGACTTGAGGGGCCAAATTTCCATCGTTTCTCCATAGAGATCTCCTTGGAAATCGATGATCCACGTTTCTGCTCGAAACTCTTCCTCACCAAAAGTCGGTCGGGTGCCGATATTTGTTACCCCGTAATGAAATTCGTTTCTGAATTTTACCTTGGTTACATAAACCCCAGGAGGAAGTGGTAAGTGAATTTCTGGAATTAGGTTTGCTGTTGGAAAGCCAAGTGTCCTTCCACGTTGTTCTCCTTTTTTTACAGTCCCCAGCAAACTATAGGATCGGCCCAGATACTGTTCCACTTCAGAAAAACGTTGATCTCGAACCAATTGTCGTATCAAGGTGCTACTCACGATTTGACTATTGATTCGAATCGGAGCGATCTCCTTAAGAGAAAACCCATTTTCCCTTCCAAGTTTTTCAAGCAGTATGAAATCCCCGGATCGGTTTTTTCCAAAACGAAAATCGTAACCGACGATCAATTTCTCCATTTTAAAACGTTGAATGAGGTATTGGGATGCAAAGTTTTCCGCACCCAACTCTGCCAGTTCCGGAGTAAAGGGGATCACATGCACCTCATCGATTCCTGATTTTTCAAAGAGTCGTTTTTGGAGTTGTGGTGTGCATATACGTTGGACCGGTTGACGAGGATGTAGAATTTCTTGAGGATGAGGGTTGAAAGTAACTAGAGCAGAAGAGAGATTTCGTTGTTTGGCTTCTTTGATCACAGAGCCAGTTAAAGCCTGATGTCCGAGATGCATTCCATCAAAATTACCAATGGTGACGACGGTTGGATGATCCCCGGAGTTACTTTCCCGGAAACGATACACCTGCATGCTTTGCCCTGATCCTGGAAGAAAGAAAGTTTTCGAAAAAGAGACTAAGCACTCTTAGTGCGCGCTGAACACCGAAGATATTGCTCTCAACAATAAAGTGTATATAT
>NYUB01000028.1 GCA_002683785.1 Deltaproteobacteria bacterium | reverse complement strand
GGTTGCTGTGGTTTTGCTGGAGACCGCGGAATCACGTTCCCGGAACTGAATGCATCCGCACTCAAGGGACTTCGGGAGAAAGTTCCAGAAGACTGCCGGAAAGGTTATTCCAGCAGTCGGATGTGTGAAGTGGGGCTGAATCGCCATAGCGGCATTACGTACCAGTCTATCTTTTCCCTCCTCGACGCTGCATCACGTTGAAGGAGTCATTGCGGGTCGATCAATCGAGTACGATCACCACTCGGGCTTCTCGGAGAAAATTCAGATTATCCGCAAGACTTCGGAGTTGGTCCGCATCTGCTTTGGAAAGGATTAAATCAGTCTGGTTACTTCCAGAACTGGAGAGGGCTTTAAGCACCGCTGGAGTTCCCTGGACACGGTCGTTGGCGAGAGCCTGTTCCAGATCCCGGACATAACCCGCCATGCCATGTTTTTGCACAAACTCCTGGTCCACATAAGCGGAACCATAGAGTTCATTACCTTCCTCGTCATAAATTTTGGGAGACATGGCCGGTTGGGCTCCACTTCCACGGGCGTCTATGACGAGCCCCGTATATACCCTTCCAGGATCCAGCCTGGATGAGACAGTTGTTGAGGAAGAGGGTGCAGAGATTTCTCTAGGTGCTTCTCCAGACGATGATCCGCTAAGTGCTTCTTTGGGGATGGTCTGCCTCAGCGAAGCTTCCATGAGGATGCTGACGCTGCCATCAGAAAAATAACGGGGTTTGCCGGAAGGACGTAGGCCAAAAAGCCTGCCTTGAACCTTGGTACGAATCGTATCGTTCTGTACCATTGCATCACGCATGGTGGTACTGGAACTGAGGTTGATGCCTTTGATCATTTCCAGCATGTTCCTTGCGGCGTCCAGCCTGGCGGCTCGCAGGGCAGTGGCGTTACGTTGGGCGTCATTTTTTGCCGAACTGGCAGGAGCCCCGAGCCCTTCGGCCATCACCACACCTCGGTCCCAATCCACACACGCGGATTGTCCCGTTTGGGTGCAGCGCTGATCCAATCCCTGGGCGAAAAGAATACTAGAGAGGAGCAGCAGGCTGCCCGTGAAAAAACTCTTCATCGCTGTCATCAGGCCTCCTTAACTAAAGGTGTTCCGCCCCTATCAGAAGGCAGAGAGGATTGATTCGAATTATTGCGGCCGTCTGAAGTATTCAAAAGGCCGCAATCCCATTTAGGCAGCCTCCTCGACGTCCTTCATGCTCAACTGGAGCTTGCCGCGCTTGTCCATACCCATCGCCTTTACGGTGACGATATCCCCTTCGCGACAAATGTCGGTGACCGTGTTTACCCGGTGAGGTGCCAGGTTGGAGATATGCACAAGCCCTTCCGTACCTGGAAAGAGTTCCACAAAAGCTCCGAAATCCATCACTTTTTTCACTGGGCCGGTGTAAGTCTGGCCAATTTCGACGGTACGTGTCAGGTCCTTCACCATTCCCAGGGCAACATCAACCGCCTTGTGGTCCCTGGAGGCAATAGAAACGATCCCATCATCATCAATGTTCATCTTGACCCCGGTTTTTTCGATGATGTCCTTGATCACCTTCCCGCCAGGACCAATGACTTTGCCAATCAGATCGCGTGGGATCTTGTGTGTGATGAAGCGCGGTGCATAACTGGAAAGCCCATTACGCGGTTCCTCCATCGAGGCATTCATGATTTCCAGAATATGAAGCCTTCCATCCCGTGCCTGCTTGAGGGATTTTTCTACAATTTCACGGGATAATCCGCGAATCTTAATGTCCATCTGGAGAGCTGTGATGCCTTCGGAGGTTCCGACGACTTTGAAGTCCATATCTCCGAGATGATCCTCATCTCCGAGAATATCGGAAAGAATGACCATATCTTTGCCTTCGCTGATCAGTCCCATGGCGATGCCGGCTGTGGCACGCTTGAGAGGGATGCCTGCGTCCATCATCGAAAGTGATCCTGCACAGACCGTGGCCATGGAGGAAGAACCATTGGATTCCAGAACCTCTGAAACCAGTCGGATGGTGTATGGAAATTCCTCTTTCGTAGGAAGCATCGGGGTCAATCCTCTTTCAGCTAAGGTGCCGTGTCCAATCTCACGACGGCCAGGACCTCTTGGAGGTCTCGTTTCTCCCACTGAAAAACTTGGGAAATTATAGTGAAGCATGAAATTCTTATAAGAAAGTCCCGGCAAGGCATCAATCATCTGTTCGTCTTCACGGGTTCCCAGTGTGGTCACACCCAATGCCTGGGTTTCTCCACGGGTGAAGACGGCCGATCCATGAGTCCTTGGGAGAACCCTGGTTTCACAACTGACAGGTCGGATTTCGGTGGGTGTCCTTCCGTCGATACGGACCTGATCCTTGATCAGCTTGCTGCGCATTTCCTGCTTTTTGATCTCACCCAAGTAGGTTTTGATCTCTGAAACCACATCCTTATCTGCTTCTTCACCGCCAATTTCTGCAACCACCTCTTCAACGGCTTTGTCGATGCTTGCGTAGCGTTCCTGTTTTTCCTTGATTTGCAGGGCTTTCTGGATTCGTTTTGGTGCAGATGTATAAACCTTCTTTTTTAGATCCTCATCAACCGGTGGTGCTTCCAGTTCACGCTTGGCCTTACCGCAGCGTTTCATCAGTTCTTCCTGCATGTCGATGATGGGTTGAATCTGCTCCTGCCCGTACCAGAGAGCATCGAGCATGACGGATTCACTGACTTCATTTGCCTCACCTTCGACCATCAGGATTGCATCCCGGGAACCGGCCATAAAGATGTTCATCTGGCTGCGGCTGAGTTCATCTGGGTCCGGATTGGTGATGAATTCTCCATCGATCATGCCGACCCGTACACCGCCAATGGGCTGTAGCAATGGAATGTCTGAAATCGAAAGGGCAGCTGAAGCCCCAATCATGGCAGCCACATCGGAAGGAAACTCAAGGTCATGACTCAGAACTGTTGCAACGATCAGTGTTTCTGCGAGATAGTTTTCCTGAAAAGAAGGACGCAACGGACGGTCAATGATCCTTGAGATGAGTGTTTCACTGTCCGAAAGACGGGCTTCCCGTTTAAAAAATCCTCCGGGGATTCTACCTGCTGCATAGGCTTTTTCGACGTAAAATACTGAAAGTGGGAAAAATTCTGCTCCCATTCCAGATCCTGGAGCAGCCGTTGCTGCCACCAGTACCATCGTATCTCCATAACGGACCAATACGGATCCGTTGGCTTGACGGGCCAGCCGTCCTGTTTCTAGGCTAAGTGTACCTCTTCCAAATTCTCTTTCTACGATTTCCATAATTCTTTCTTGAAATGGAATGATGACTTATGTCATTCGGTTGTTCGGAACATTCCTTTTCCGTTCGACAGTTTTTGCCATCCCCTATTGAATGGCATTCTGTTTCATCTTCTTTTTTCCATCAGGTGTGTCGTCGTTCCTATACCTAAGCAGCCGGGGCTTGATTTGCATTAAAAAGAACCGGCTAGATCCTTGTGCTGAAAGATTTTCTGAAAAGTCTTTAAGCTCTATGATGGATCAAGTTTTTTTACAAGGAACAGGTGGGATGAAGGTGCTTCGTGAGGAGTGTTTTGTAGGCTTTATTCGGATGCACATTAGCCGACTGGGAATTTCACTTCAGTTCCCGAATCATGGTCGGCTTTTTCATCATCCTAGAGGAATATTTTTAGCGGGCACGAATACCCAGACTTTGGGTAATGTCGGTGAACCGATCCTGGTCTTTGTTTTTAAGATACCTCAAAAAATTCCTTCGCTGCCCTACAAGTTTCAACAGACCACGCCGGGAATTGAAATCCTTAGGTTGTTCCCTGAAATGATCTGTGAGGTAGATGATCCGTTCCGTCAGCAAGGCGATTTGAACTTCTGGCGAACCGGTATCATTTTCCTTGCGTCCAAACTGCTTGACGATTTCGGTTTTACGTTCTTTCGTTATCATAAAAGTTGTTCACTCCTGAACTAACACACGTGATGGTTGAAAATGACAATTCACATTCTCCCATACAAAATGACCAACCGCAATCAGTTTGTTTTCAGAACTAACAGCCTTGGCGTTTAGCGAGGTTTTTGAGGAGCCATTCTCCAGGGAACGAGTCAGAGATCGGCTGAGGTTCCGATCAAGGGGGATTCTTCGTCCCTGAAGGATTTCCTGGATTCTTGGACTATCAACGTCGAAGGTTATCCAGTCTTCCAGTAGGTCAATCGGATCAAGCCAGGGTAGGGATTCAGGTTCTAGTTCCTCTAGGGTTTCAGGACGGTATGCGTCTTCGAGGCAGAAATGTTTTCCACATTGTAAGCGTTCTAAACCATTGAGATGGGCCCCAACTTCCAGTTTGGCGCCAAGCTCCTCTGCCAAAGATCTGATGTAGGTGCCTTTGCTGCAGTGAACTCGAATTTGTAGGAAAGGAAGCTTAACGGATTCAAGTTCCAGTTCCATAAATTCAACCTCCCGTTTTGGCATTTCAATTTCTCGACCCTCGCGCGCAAGCTGATAGGCCCTTTTGCCTTCGAACTTGACTGCAGAATAGATCGGAACCCTTTGCAGATGCCGACCTTGGAAAAAAGACAAAGCGGTTTCAAGGTCTTTGACAGGAAATTCAGGGCATTCTTTTTCTTCCAGAATCCTGCCTTCGGAGTCGAAGGTGTCAGTACGGATACCAAGGTGGATATGAGCCCGGTAAACTTTGTCGGTTTCATTGAAGAAAGGTATGAGCCGGGTTCCTTTTCCCAAAAAAACAGGAAGTACTCCACTGGCCAAGGGGTCCAACGTTCCCAGATGACCTGCTTTTTTTTCATTCAGCAAACGTTTTAAAAAACGGATTACGTCGAATGAGCTCCAACCTTTCGGCTTGTCGATGTTGAGAATGCGCACCATTGGCGCTCAATCTTCTATTTGATGCTGTCTGATCAGTTTTTCAATTTCGTCACTGTGATCAAACCCGGAATCATAGACAAAATGAAGTTTGGGGGTATTTCGGGTGCTCAGAGATTTTCCAAGTTTCTTGCTGAAAAAACCGGATGCACGGTTGAGGGAATCGACCAGTTCGTGCTGTTGTTTCTCATTAATTCCAGTGGATTCTCCATCATTCCAAATCCCTGCATGGCAGACCATTACTTTGGCGAACGAGAGGTCGGATGAGGTCTCAACCCGAGAGATCGTTATCCCTTCAAAGCGAGGGTCATTCGACTCACGATGAAGAATTTGGGTGAGTTTCCGGTGGACCAGAATTTTCAGGTGTGAATGGCCGGCTCGGCGCATAGATAACTTACTAGAGGGTCGCTTTTTCCTCGATCTGCTGAAATGCCACCACGACATCACCTTCCTGTACTTCAGGGAAGTCCATCACCAGGCCGCATTCGTGATTGTTGGTGACTTCACGGACGTCATCCTTGAAACGTTTCAAGGAAATGATGTTACCCTCGTAGAGGTTGTCACCGTTTCGGAGGACACGAGCTATATCATTACGCAACAGTCTTCCTTCAGTAACCAGCCCACCAAAGACCATCCCGTTTTTTGCAGAATTGAATACCTGTCGGACTTCGAGTCGTCCAATGACTTCTTCACGGATTTCAGGTTCCAGCAATCCTTCCATGGCTGCCTTAACGTCGTCCAGAGCATTGTAGATGATATCATAGTTTCTGACATCCACCCCTTCTTGAGAGCGAAGTTGTTTCGCCTTTGAATCAACCTGCACGTTAAAAGCGATGACAATCGCATCGGAAGCGGAAGCCAGAGTAATGTCTGTGGTCGTGATGTTTCCTACGCCTGTATGGATAACATTCACTGTAATTCTCTCATCCCCGAGTTGATCAAGGGAACCTTGGAGGGCTTCTGCGGAACCCTGGACATCGGCCTTGATCAGCAGGCGCAGTTCAATCTGTTCCTGATCATCGAGCTGGCTGAAGATATTATCCAACTGCATTTTCTGTTGCTTACCGACGTTTTGCTCTTTCTGCTGTTGGGTTCTTTCTTCAGCGATTTGGCGTGCGGTACGCTCATCCTCTATTACGATGAACTGTTCTCCGACTTCGGGTTGATCACTCCAGCCTGAAATTTCGACTGGAATCGATGGGCCTGCCTCTTTTTTGGGTTTCCCATATTCATTGAACATGGAACGCACCCTACCATAAGTACTACCACAGACGAAGTAATCACCAATTTTCAGCAGGCCGCGTTGAACGAGAACTGTGCCCATGGTTCCCTGTCCCCGACGCACCTTGCTTTCAATGGTGACTCCCCTGGACATGCCTTTGGAAGTCGATTTGAGTTCGAGGACTTCCGCCTGAAGCTGAATTATTTCCAGCAGTTCGTCCACTCCGTCTCCCCGGGTGGCAGAAACGTTGACAAAAAGGGTGCTGCCGCCAAGGTTTTCCGGAATTAATTCGTGTTCCAACAGGGACTGTTGAATTTTTCCGATATCGGCTTGGGGGCGGTCGATTTTGTTGATTGCAACAATGATCGGAACATTCGCAGCTTTGGCATGATTGATCGCTTCAATAGTTTGAGGCTGCACATTATCATCTGCTGCCACGACTAAAATAACTATGTCGGTGCAATGTGCACCACGAGCACGCATGTTGGTGAATGCTTCGTGCCCCGGCGTATCAAGAAATGTAATCTTCTGTCCTCCGGCTTCCACGTGATAGGCACCAATATGCTGGGTGATACCTCCTGCTTCTCCTTCAGCAACACGGGTCGAACGGATGCGGTCTAGCAGGGAGGTCTTACCGTGGTCTACATGCCCCATGATGGTCACGATTGGAGAACGGCTTTCTAGTTCCGAATCCTCTGCATCCTTTTCCTTGAGGAGGTCTTCCAGTTCGAAAGTTGCTAGCTCGACTTCCACATCAAAATCGGCGGCCAGCAAGGCGGCCGTTTCTCCGGGAATGATTTGGTTGATGGTGGCCATCGTGCCTTCTTCCATCATTTTCTTGAGGATATTGGTCGCCTTGATGCCGATCAGACCTGCAAGCTCACCGATGGTGACTTGGTTTCCGATTTTGATTTTCTTTTTTCTTGGATTGAAAACATGACGAGCTTCATCTTCTCCTTTAGGCAGTCCGAAGTCTCCTTTACGATCCTTGGCACGGTCAGATTTGCGTTTCCGGGGCCCACGCATTTCTGAGGTGGAATAGTATTCCAGAACGTTTTTCTTACGGGGGCCTTTGTTGAATTCAACCCGTCTTTTGGCAGGTTTCTTTGTCGAATCCTCGTTCCATTGATCGGGTTCGGATCCTTTGGTTCGTTTCTTTTCCTGCTTCTTCTCAGTCTTAGCTTTAGGAGGAGATTGCTGAGGTTTCTCTTTTAAGTTTTTGGAAGGAGATTCGGTTTTGGCTTCAACAGGTGCTGGAACGGTCTTGTCTTCAACAGCAGAGTCAGATGGCTTTCCCTTCCGAAGGGACTCAACGTTTTCAGGCTTTTGTATGGCTTCCTGCTCAGGTATTTCTTCCTGAGCTTGCAGGTCTTGTTTTAGCTCAGCGGTTTTTTCTTCGTTACCTTCAGCAACTATTTCAACAGAATCGATTTTTTCTACAATTTCATCTTTTGAAACTTCATCTTTGGATTCGAGATCTTCTTCGAGTTTTCTTCTTCGTCTTCTTCTAGGACGGCTTTCATCCTCTTCGGGCTGGTCTTGCTGTGTTTTTGCAGAGATCGTGATGACACGTGGTTCTTCTTCAGTGTCCTGAGACTCATCAAGGTCTCTGCGACTGGAAATCACACGACGTGTTCCATCAGCTCGGCTTCTCAATCCTGCATCGCCGACCGATTGTTTGCCACTGATCAAATTCCGTACACGGCTAACCTGGTCCTCGGAAAGCTCATGGAAGTTACCAGAAACTGGAACCCCGGCAGTACGGAGTTTCTGAATCATCTGCCTGGCCGGCATGTTCAGTTCTTTGGCGAGTTCAAAAACTCTCATCGAAGGCATAAAGTTAGGTCCTCTCGAGTTTTACTAATGATGAATAATGCCGTTGCAGCAGTTTTTTTTGTCACCGTCTAATTGGTAATTCCTGGTGATCATGTTCCTGTATCTCTATTCAACTAGTTCAATTTCAGCTCGTGGCCTCGTCCGTCACCAGTTTTTCTTCATTCTCTATCCCTTCCTCAGTTTGAGCATTCACTTTTTCCTGGAATTCAGCAGAAGTTTTCTGATTTTCCTCACTGTTTTTCGTTTCTGAAGAGGGCGGCTCAGATTCCGCTGATACCGGTTGCGGTTGATCTTCGTCTGTGGAAACTTCCTTTGTCGGAGTTTCTGAATCGATTAAAACCGCTTCGGAGTCAGATTCCTTTTCATCATTTTCTGCAGAGGCTTCGTCTCCAGCATTGTTTTCGTCTTTTTCCATGGATGCCTCAACTTCAGAACTTTCTGATTCTGAATCGGTGTTTGACTCATCCGTTTTTTCTTCGGTAGATTCTTTTTTCTGGAGTTCTTCTGCTTCAACACGCTTGCGGTTTTTCTCAAGTTCCAGTTCCAACTGTTCTTCAATGCTCAGTTGCTCTTCGTCTTCGTCTGCGGAAACGTTGATTTTGTATCCGATCAGTTTTGAGGCAAGCCTAACATTCTGTCCCTGTCTGCCGATGGCCAGGGAGAGTTGGTTGGTTGCGACCACCACATCGATTTCTTTATTTTCCTCATCGATTTCCATGCTTTCAATTTCAGCAGGTGCTAGAGCATTACAGGCATAGGTTTCGATTTCATCACTGTGTCGGACGATGTCGATCTTTTCTCCATGGAGTTCGTTGACAATGGTTTGCACCCGACTTCCGCGCATGCCTACACACGCACCAACTGGATCAACCTCATCATCGTTGGAATAGACTGAGATTTTTGCCCTTTTCCCCGGTTCCCTGGCTGCATGCACAATCTTGACGATTCCGTCAAATATTTCTGGCACTTCCATCTCGAACATTTTGATCAGTAAGCCTGGATGGGTTCTGGAAATTGTGAGTTGAGATGCTTTCTGGGGATTGTTATTGACGTCCAAAAGAAAAACACGGATATGATCTCCAAAGCCAAACTGTTCGCCAGGAATCTGCTCACGTCGAAAGAGGTAGGCTTCCGTTCGGTTCATGAAGTTGATGGAAATTCGACCGTTGGTTTCTGCTCGGAGAATGTTTCCTGTGATGATTTCGCCAACTTTCTTCTCAAAGGTGTTCACGACCATTTCCCGTTCTGCATCTCGGATGCTCGCAAAAATGATCTGCCTGGCTGAATGGGCAATACGAAGGAATTCTTTGGGACTGATTTCGTATTCCACTTCGTCATCGAGGATCGCATCGGGATCCATCTTACGAACCTCATCCAGTGAAATTTCGTTGTGCGGATCTTCTACGAATTCCACCACAACTTTGTAATGGAACATTTCGATTTGTCCTGTCTTGGGATGAATCCTTCCTTCGACTGCTTCATAGGGAAGCTTGCGTTTGACAGCATGGACAATTGATTCTTCAACGAGTTGAATAAGGACTTCCTTGTCTAGTCCTTTTTCCTTGGAGACATCATTGATGATTTCAAGCAGATTTTCTTTCAAAAGACCTCTTTGTGATTAATTGAGTTCCGGTTCAAGTCTGGCTTTACTAATCTTTTCGTATGCTATTAATAATTCTTCTTCAGGGTTTTTTTCAGGTACGAATAAAATTCCTTCCTCTAATGCTCCTTTGAGCATCCCTACCGTTTGACGCATTCCATCTGTTTTCTGTTTCAGACGGATGCTGATCCTTTCTCCGGAGTAACGCTGAAAGTGTCTCCGATCCTTCAGGGCCCGGAAAATTCCTGGAGAGGATACCTCTAGGATATATGCTCCTTCCACCGGATCCTTATCCTCAAGTAGGGACTGCATAAGTTGATCCACACGGATACAGTCATCAATCTGGATTCCCTGTTCTTGATCAATGCTGACACGAAGAATGCGTTTTCCTTCAGAAAGAAGCTCCTCTAAATCGTAGAGTTCATATCCCAGCCCCTCAATGGCAGGAGATATTCTCTTTCTGAGATTTTCCAGCAAACCGTGTTGTTTTTTGGATCCTTTCCCCATTTAGCTGAGCGTAAGTCAATCTGACTTTATATCAGAAAAAAAAGGGGATGTCGATTTAATTCGGAATGCAGAAATACCTCAACTAGATTTGATAATGCTGAGGTAAAAGGAGTTGAAAAATGTTTAGGACTTGATGGATTCCAGCATCAGTTCAGCTATGTCACGTGTTTCCAGGGATTCACTTTTTCCAGTTGAGGCAATGCCGTCGCTAAGCATGGTCATGCAGAAGGGGCAACCCGTGGCGAGGGTATCCGCACCTGTTTCTGAAGCCTGCCGAACCCGTTCCTCATTGATCCTGGTTCCAAGATTTTCTTCCATCCACATACGGGCTCCTCCAGCACCACAGCAGAAACTTTCATTACGATGACGCTGCATTTCTGTGACTGTAGAAGTGGAATCACGGAGGATTTCTCGTGGCGCGTCATACTCTTTGTTATAACGTCCAAGGTAACAAGGATCATGGTAAGTGATTTTTCTGGCGTTATTGCCTTCAGGAAGTTTTTTTTCTTCGCGTAACTGTTTCAGGAACTGACTATGGTGAAGCACTTCATAATTTCCACCCAGGTCAGGATACTCATTTTTCAAAGCATTGAGGCAGTGTGGACATTGTGTGACAATTTGCTTAACACCGTGGCCGTTCAACGTTTCTATGTTTTCAGAGGCAAGCATTTGAAAAAGCATCTCATTGCCGGAACGACGGGCAAGATCACCAGTGCATTTTTCTTCGTTGCCAAGGATCGCAAATCGTACACCTGCTTTTTTCATCAATTCTGCCGTTGCACGAGCGACTTTCTGATTTCTGCTGTCGAAGGAACCGGCACAACCTGTCCAGAGCAGGACATCAATGTCTTCCGCTCGAGTTTCGGACATTAAAGGAATATCAAGATCAGCGGCCCATTCAGCCCGTTGATCAAATCCTATTCCCCAGGGATTAAAATTTCTTTCGAGACCCTTGTAGGCAGAACTGATCTCGGGAGGATAGGCTTCTTCCATCATGGTCTGGCCTTGACGCATTCCAAGAATACGAGGAACGTGTTCTATCGAGACGGGACATGCGTCTTCACAAGCACGGCATGTAGTACATGCCCAAAGTGTATCCGGATGGATCACGTCACCAACTAGGCTCTTTTCTCCACTGGTAGTTCCAGTTCTGTAAATGTTTCCCTCTTCTTCGCGCAGGTGCTTTATCAGGGACTGGTTGACCCATTTTTGGGTCAGAGGCTTGCCTGTCACGTAGGTCGGACATACGTCATAACAACGTCCACATTCGGTACAGGAATAGAGATCAAGTCCCTGTTTCCAAGTCAACTGTTCAAGACTATTGATGCCGATCCGCCCTTCTTCCCATGCCGTTTCATCTTCTAGATCGATTATACCCTGACGGGCATGTGGATAATCGAGGGATCCGAGAAAAACATTTGGTAACGCAGTGATTTCATGGAACTGCTTGGTGTTGATCAATATGTTGACGAACACGAGCATTGTTGCAATATGACCCCAAAATCCGAAATGATAAAAAAACGAGTTGGTGGTTTCTCCAAGTCCCACGAGCATCAAAGCAAGCATGGAGGCGATGGGAGCCCAGGCACGTTCCTGTCCGTAAACAGGATGTTCAAACTGGTGGATGGAATGCTTCCATTCGTCGATGAGATTGAATCGTGCAGCATCGAAGAGCAGGTCGGTCAGCATGATACCCGCGATGAAAAGCAAAACGTAAACTCCTTCCCAATTATGATCGAGCCTTGCCGGTTGCGGTCCGAATCGCCGGTAGAGTGCCACGAGGATCATTGTCAAAACAACGATTTCTGCGATGTTGTAGGCATAAATGAACAGAAATCCCATCAGGCTGTCAGAACCAAGGAAAGGAAGGTATTCCTGAAAACCAGGAATAAAACCTTCACCCATCATGGAAAATTCTCTGATTCCTATTAACATTGCCCCCCAGAAGATGAGAGCGTGCATGATTCCAGGCATCCTTTCACGGGACCTACCAACCAGCTTTTCCTGGCCGATTCCAGTTTTAAAGAGCATTCCGATCCTTCTTGGAATCTGATCCATTCTGGATTCTGGAGCCATCTTCCGCATTGCTCCAATCTTGATCATCATTTGGAGACCAAAAACGCTCCATGCAACGATCATCACCGCACTCATCAGCCAGGGATTCATCTTGTCTCAAGCAGGGAAGTTTCTTAAACAAATGGATTTATATAAAGCCAGTTTTATCAGTCCAAATTTTAGGTGAACCTCGGGGGACGGGCAAGGAGATTCTTGGTCTTACAAAGAATCCGAAATGAGGACTTTTGATATCCTAAATGTCAGATCTTGTGGTTTCCCAATAAATCAGATCTCGGGAGAAGAGATCAGGAAAATAGGTTTTTCAGAGAATCAAAGAATTTATCCCGAAGCGGGTGACTGGTTTCATGGCAACATTCTTCGAACTCTTCAAGAAGTTCCTTCTGCCTGGAGGTGAGGTTGGTTGGGGTTTCAATCACCACACGGACGTGTAGGTCTCCTCGTTCAGGTCTGCGGATTTGGGCGACGCCCTTATTTCTCAAACGAAAGATTTTATGAGACTGTGTTCCCGCGGGAATCTTCAAGCGGGCCTTGCCTTCCAGAGTTGGAACCTCAATCTCACTGCCCAATGCAGCCTGGGTGAAACTGATCGGAACTTCACAAAACAGATCCGATCCTTCTCTTTCAAAAACTGGATGATCCTGAACTCGAAGAACTATATATAGATCCCCGTTAGGTCCTCCATTGCTTCCATGCTCCCCTTCTCCAGACAGCTTGATACGTGAACCTGTGTCCACTCCAGCAGGAATATTGACCCGAATTTTCCGGGTTTTTTTGACACGAGTTCTGCCATGACAGGTATTGCAGACATTACGTATGGTTTGCCCTCTTCCACTGCAGGCAGCACAGGTAGTGGCTACACTGAAAAAGCCTTGTTGAATCCTTTGCTGTCCTGTTCCGCCACAGTTATTACAGGTTTCGATATCATTCTGTGAACGAGCCCCAAGTCCCCCGCAGGTGTTGCAGGTTTCCATCCGCGGAATTTCAAGTTCTCTTGAGGTGCCAAAAGCTGCGTCCTCGAAGTTGATTTCAAGATTGTACTGGAGGTCCGAACCCCGCTCTCCACGTTGTCCTCTGCGTTCTCCATTGGCGCCAAAAAATTCTCCGAAGATATCACCAAAGATATCGCCGAATCCTGCACCCTGGCTGAAACCGCTAAAACCATCCCCCAGTCCCTCTGCAGAATGTCCAAACTGATCGTATCGTTGTCGTTTACTTTGATCACTGAGGACTTCAAAAGCTTCAGAAGCCTCCTTGAATTTGTCTTCTGCCTCTTTATCACCCGGATTTCGATCCGGATGATATTTCATGGCTACCTTGCGGTAGGCTTTTTTGAGTTCATCTCCTGAAACATTTCTGTCTACACCGAGAATTTCGTAGTAATCACGTTTTGCCATTCAGTAGCCTGTTTAGGATAATCGAGGCTTATTTTTTGACTTCTTCGTAATCGGCATCGACGATGTCATCGTCATTCGATTTATCATCCTTCTGAGGCTCTGCATCCGCTGCTTCAGGGCCTGCCTCTGATGGAGGTTGCTGAGCTTGCTGACTGTAGAGCAGTTCTGCCATTTTATGAGATGCCTGAACCAGGGCTTCCGTGTCACTCTTAATCGCTTCCAGATCATCCTCTTCAAGACTCTTTTTGAGCTGATCAATGCAGGCGCTGATTTTGGATTTGTCCTCTTCAGGAAGTTTGTCTCCAAGCTCACCCATCGACTTTTCGGTACTGTAAATCAGAGATTCCGCCTGGTTCCGGGCTTCCACTGAATCACGTTTTTTCTTGTCTTCATCAGCAAATTTTTCAGCATCATTGACCATTTTTTCGACCTCATCATCGGACAAGCCGGTAGAAGCAGTGATCTTGATCGCCTGCTCCTTGCCGGTGCCATGATCCTTGGCGCTGACGTTGACGATTCCATTGGCATCAATGTCGAAGGTGACTTCAATCTGAGGCATGCCTCGGGGAGCAGGGGGAATTCCAACCAATTCAAATCGCCCAAGTGTTTTGTTGTCCTGGGACATGTCTCGTTCTCCTTGCAGGACATGAATGCTAACGGCTGGCTGGTTGTCGGCTGCAGTAGAAAACACCTGACTTTTCTTGGTGGGAATGGTGGTATTGCGTTCGATCAAACGAGTCATCACTCCACCAAGAGTTTCAATCCCGAGGGATAGTGGAGTGACGTCCAGAAGCAGCACATCCTTGACATCGCCCTTTAGCACACCACCTTGAATTGCAGCGCCGATGGCCACCACTTCATCAGGATTAACTCCCTTGTGAGGTTCTTTTCCAAAGAATTCTTTGACAATTTCCTGGACTTTCGGCATCCGTGTCATTCCTCCGACAAGGATCACTTCATTGATGTCGTTGGCAGTGCATCCAGCGTCTTTTAGTGCATTGCGGCATGGTTCTACACAACGGTCTACCAAATCTTCGACCAATTGTTCGAAACGCGCCCTGGTGATTTTAACATTCAGGTGTTTAGGACCGGATGCATCGGCTGTAATGAATGGCAGGTTTACCTCAGTTTCCGAACTGGAGGAAAGTTCGTGTTTTGCTTTCTCTGAAGCTTCCTTGAGGCGTTGGAGAGCCATTTTGTCTTCGCGCAGATCAATGCCTTGGTCTTTTTTGAATTCATCTCCCAAAAACTGGATCAAACGGTTATCAAAATCATCACCTCCTAAAAATGTGTCGCCATTGGTCGATTTAACGTCGAACACTCCTTCTCCAATTTCCAAAATGGAGATGTCGAATGTTCCTCCGCCCAGATCAAAGACTGCAATTTTTTCATCCTGTTTTTTGTCTAATCCATAGGCCATTGCCGCTGCAGTTGGTTCGTTGATGATCCTCATCACATTCAAACCTGCAATTTTGCCGGCATCCTTGGTGGCCTGGCGTTGGCTATCATCAAAATAAGCGGGCACGGTAACCACGGCATCAGTGACGGTTTCTCCAAGATATTCCTCTGCCGTCTGTTTCATTTTCTGAAGCACCGATGCTGAAATTTCCTGCGGGGAATATTTCTTCTCATCGACTTCGATAAAAGCCAGATTATGATTTCCCTCAATAATATTGTAAGGTACGATGGTACGAGTGTGTTCCACCTCTTTTGAATTTGCAGTTTGCCCCATAAGGCGTTTTGCAGAAAAGATGGTACGTTCAGGATTGGTTACTGCCTGGCGCTTGGCAACTTGTCCCACCAGACGTTCTCCACTATCGTTGAAGGCGACCATCGAGGGGGTGGTTCTGGCCCCTTCTGCATTTTGAATGACCGTCGGGTCACCTGCTTCAATGATGCTGACACATGAATTTGTAGTTCCTAAATCAATACCTATCACTTTTGACATGTTACTCCTGTTATTTATTTGATTAACGGCACATTTCAAACAGACGGATGCTTTGTAAGAAGCAAATCCCTTTGCAACGAAAAACTTTCATTTTCATCCTTTACCAGAAACCCTGACCATGGTTGGTCGTATGATTCGGTCATGGAGGTAGTAACCTGTTAGACACTCTTCGGCCACATGGTTTTCTGGTACCTCATTGCTTTCGATCATACCCACAGCCTGATGACAGTTTGGATCGAATTCTTTTCCAAACGAATCGATTTTTACCACACCGAATTTACCAAAAGCTTCTTGCATGCCCTTGTAAACCATTTGTAATCCCTCGAGCATGTTTTCTGGGTCGGATTTTGCCTCTTCAGCATGGGATATAGCACGTTCGAGATTATCCAATGAAGGAAGCAATTCCTTGATGATTTCCATATTGAAATATTTCAATCGGTCACTGTTTTCCCGCATCATTCGTTTTTTATAATTCTCAAACTCCGCATTAAGTCTTAAATAGCGGTCCTGCATTTCCCCATATTTGTCTTCAGCCTGTTTTGCTAGTTCTTCGGAAGAAGGCTCCTTTGCATCTGCTTCGTCTTCATCTGAAGAAACATCCTGTTCTTCAAGCTTTTCAATGTTTGAGGTGGAAATCTCTTCAGATTCTATTCCTGTTGTTTCAGGTTTCTCGATTTCCATATCCTGATCGGAATCAAGATACGGATGGGCGGAATTCCCGTTTTCGTTTTGTGATTCGTTTGATTTGGTGTTGGTTTCTTTTGTCATAATTCATCAAATATCGTTCAATCGTAGGATTGGCTGGCAATCGTTTGGGACACAATCTTGGCGGTGTAATCAACCACAGGAATGATCCTACGGTAGTCCATGCTGGTAGGACCGATCACCCCGATGGTACCGAGCATGTTGTGTTTGTTCCCATAACAGGCGGTGATCAAGGAGCATTCCTGTAGTCCGAGTTCGTTTTCCAATCCTATGTAAATCCGGGTTCCCTGACTTTCCATCGTCTGGTCAAGGATCTCCATGATAGTGCTCTTTTGTTCAAATGCCTGGATCAGTGAGGTTTTGGCATCTTCTTCATAGAGTCGTTGGTTCATCAGCAGATTGGTTTGCCCATCAATGAAAAGTTCTACAGGTTGATCCAGTTCAAAAGCTTTCTTTCCCAACCGGATTGCCTGAGCCAGTAACTCATTGTAGCGGTCCTTGTCTTCAACCATGCTGTCTAGGATTTGCTTACGGATTTCACTGAGCGAATGATCATTAAATTTTTTGTTGAGAAATCCTGATACGGAATTTAGAAATTCTTGGGATAATTGATCCTGGCTTTCAATCACTCGGTTTTTGATCAGCCCCGATTTCGTTACTAAAATGACCAGAATTCGGTCTCCACTGATCTTGATGAATTCAATGTGCTGAAGACGGCTCAAGGAAGTTTTAGGTGCAGTAACCAGACTGGCAAATTTGGTCAGGCCTGCCAGCAGATGGGATGTGTTGATCAATAAATCCTGTACTGCACTTGCTCCTTTAGAGGAAATTCCCTCAATGTTTTTCTGTAACTGTTCGGGTAGTTTGTCCGCGACTATCAGAGAATCTACAAAAAACCGGTATGCCTTGTCCGTTGGAATACGCCCCCCCGAAGTATGTGCCTGGGTCAAATAACCCTGATCGGAAAGATCCGACATGATGTTGCGAATCGTTGCCGGGGATAACGAAAGCCCTAGGGTCTTTGAAAGCGTGCGTGATCCGACTGGTTCTGAATTGCTGATGAAACTGTCAATGATGCCTTGCAATACCTGCTGGGTCCGTTGATCAAAAAGAACTCCTGAGCCTGTCTTTTTCTTGTTGCTGGGCATGGTCTTCTCAGGTGGTGGCATTCTAAATCAAGCCATTAGCACTCATCAAGCTTAAGTGCTAATAATTTTAGGAAGCAGCTTCAGATCTGTCAAGGTAAAAGCAGGAAGGTTCAGGAAGAAAGCTCTGTTGGAGCATTGAGTTGACTGAAGCCCTGGATTTCACGTTGAAGCTGAGCTTCGAGCAGGAGCAGTTCCTGGACAAACTGTCCGGTTTGTCCGAGGTCCTGGGAATATTGGATGAATTCTGCAGAGGAACCAAGCCCGGCGTATTGGTCGTGTATCAAGGTTATGAGATCGAGGTTTGAGTTTTCTTCTGCAAGACGGAATAGGCTGAATGCACTGTTTAATTCATTGAAGAGTCTGAGGAAGGTGTTTTCAATTTGATTGAACTCATTTTCACTGAAGGGTTGATCCAACGCCTTCAACTGTCGATCGAGGGCATGGTCGAAGAGACTCACTCTCAGGTTGTATTGCCGGGCTGACTCGACGAGGTTCCGGTAGAGGCTCCTCAGTTCTATAGGGTGATTTGTTTGAACAAGGTTTTTGCTACTTCGAAGACGTTCAAAAAATTTACGGCGTTTGCGTTGTTTTTTGATTTTCCGAATCTCAATTTTTAGCTCGTGCAGATACTGCCACTCTGGAAAACGTCGACGGAAGAATTTAAAAAACAGCCATGGGGGGAGTATAAGCCAGAAACCAGCAAGACTGAGCATCATCGGCCAGAAACGTTTTTTCCTGTATGAGCCAAGGGTTTTTTGATAATCTTCGAAGCACAGATCAAGTTGTTTGTCCTCAAGCTCATGGATCATTTGATCGGGAATGATTTGAACCCTTTCACTTCGCTGCCAGGTTTTAGAATTTTCCATCAGGAATAATGTAAAGGTACCAAGGGAGAGAAACAGGATCTGTGAGATCTGCCAGCCATCAATATGCCAAACCAATACTGAGGAATCAAACCGTTCTTGATGTCGATATTTGGACGGGCCCCTCACATCCTTTCTGCACAAAATCAGTTTTGAACAGAAGTTTTCCTGGATACCAGGCGTAACGAAACCTCCCTGATGTTCTATTTTATCCGCATCTTTTTATTGAATTTTATATTCCTAGGTCTGCTAAACGGATGTTTGAGTCCGGTTTATGGACCGTTGGCTCCTGTAGACCGCCCCAGGGATTCTTCTTCAATGGTCTCCGAGGTGTTGATGCGCATCCAACTCGATTATGCCAATCCTGAAAAAAAGGGGATGGCAACCCTGCTGGAAGGTGTGTTGAGAGAACTTGAAAGGCATTTTTTCGAACTTAGGACTTCCTCAAAACAGGCTTCTTCGGGAGTTTTCTTGAAACTATGGACCACCAACTGGAAGTTTGAAAGTAGTCCACAGCCATTGGATGATTTTGGGGATCTAAATAGGATCCTGCAAACCATACATAGCGAACTGATTCGAAGCCCGCAAGATATCAATCCATCCAAATTGGAGCAGATCCTGCTTCGTGGCTTGACCCAAAAACTAGACCCCTATACAGCGGTCCTCCCCAGGGAGTTGCACCGTGAATTCAGAGTCAGTGTGGATGGGAGTTTTGCAGGTGTGGGGTTGATGGTCGGTTTTCGTAAAAACCAACTGATTGTCATTTCACCCATGGTTGGAAGTCCTGCAGCGCGAGCAGGCATCCTGCCAATGGACAGGATTATCAGGGTTGATGGAGAAGAGACCGAATATTTAACCCTGGACGAAATCCTTTTTCGGCTGCGTGGAGAAAAAGGAACCCAAGTGGGCCTTCACATAACCCGAGAAGGAGTTTCATCTCCCATAGAATTCATCTTGAAGCGTGAAGAAATCCGAGTGGAAAGTGTAGATGTGTTGGACTGGAAACAAAATGATTTTCAGTACCGTTATCTACGCATCAAAAATTTCCAGGATAGTACTGCTGAAGAACTGAAAAGCAAACTCGGGAATGCGGGGTCTGTTAACGGGTTGATCCTTGACCTACGCAACAATCCAGGTGGACTTTTGGAACAGGCTGTCCAAGTCAGTGATCTGTTCCTGGAAAGTGGGAAAACCATCGTCAGCACCAGGGGTCGTAGGATTTCAAGCAAGTTCCAAAGCCGAAGATTATTCCGTTTTGCCAGTTGGAGTGAAGTACCCATGGTGGTTCTCGTCAATCGTGGGTCTGCGTCCGCATCCGAAATTGTAACCGCTGCATTGCAGCAAAATGGGAGGGCCTTGATTGTTGGTGAAAAAACTTTCGGGAAAGGAACCGTCCAGTCCCTTTCGGAATTAAAGGATGGATCCGGATTGAAAATGACCATCGGAGATTACCTGACTCCCTCAGGAGAATGGATCAACGAAACCGGGATCATGCCTGATGTGCTTCTACAGCCTGTGATCATTACTGAAAATCGATACAGGCTTTATCCTTTGATGGGAAATATTGATCCTTCCAAACCGATTAAGCTCCCCTATCTTCATCAAGAAGAAACGGAAGAAGAAAGAATCTCAAAAGCCAAAAACCTCACCCCCAAAAACCTACGTGAGGATTATTTCATCAGGGTAGCAGAAGAAATGGCATCACTTTTGTGGCAAAACGGATTGGATGACGGTGAGGCCATCAAAGGTAAAATTCAATCTTTGAGAAAAGAACAACAACAAAAAATCATAAGCCGTTTGAAACAACAGGAGGTCAATTGGGATTTGATTCAGGCTGATGCTGCTTCCAGTAACAGTCATCCGGAAATGAGCGTATCCTGGAGCAGTGATGGAACCGCATGGACGGATCTTCCAACCGATAAAATTCTCTCTCCGGGAAACTCATCGTTTTTAAGAGTTCGAGTCCACAACCCTTCTTCATTTCCTATGAAACGACTCAAGGCCGAAATACGTTCGGAAAGCAAAGCCTTGAACGGGCTGGAATTGCCTTTGGGGATGCTACTACCCGGTAAAATTCTGATCCGCATTTTCAACCTTTCCATCTCTCCTGGTTCGCTTGCATCATTGGAACCCTTTGATTTGGTCATACTGGATCACATGCAGCAGGAAAGAGCCCGACTCAATACCCATCTTCAATTCAACTCACATCCGGGACCACGGTTTTCATTTTATGCTGAAGAGCATGATGACGGAAGCTGGGAAAGCCAGGGAAACGGGGATGGTATTGCTGATCCAGGAGAAACCCATGCCATCAGAATACGTCTTCACAATTACGGGAGCCATGTATCCGGAAAGACTCTACTGAGGTTGACCAGAACATCAGGCCAGGTACGTATTCCACGAGGGAGGGTTCAGTTGGGTTTGCTGAAATCGGGAGAGAAATTGGAGGACACCTTGTTGATCCAAATCCCTGAAGAACTGGAAGCAAAGGGGCATTTAAAACTTGAAATAAGGGACCAGGACTCAAGCTTTCCTGGATTGATCTACAACTGGTCACTGGATCGACCCCTGCCAAGTCATGATCTCCAGGGGCCTTTGATGCAATCATTCACACTGCTTCGGGACAAAAATCCATCAATGCAGCATAAGTTCATGCTCAAGGGGAAAATCTTGGATCAAATGGGGTTGAAGGACATGCAGGTTTTCGTCAATGGACAGAAAATCGAATACCGACTCTTCAATCAAGAATTCCAAAGGCACAAAGTTGAAGTTTCCATTCCATTAACACTGGAGAAATCCCGGAACCGGATTGAAATCCATGCCCGTGATAGTGACGGAATTCTATCACAAAGGATTTTGAACTGGTGGAAATGGGTGGAAAAAGAAGCAGTATCGTTTAACGGTAATTCGTAAACTGGACGTCAAAAGATAGGTCCTTGTCCTTCAAAATCTTCATCAATTGTTGAAGGTCGTCTTTCTTTTTACCATTCACCCGAACCGAGTCACCCTGACCTTGAGACTGGACTTTCAACTTGGTCTCTTTAATCAACACATTCAGTTCCTTGCACTGATCTTTGGACAGCCCTTGCTGGATATCGATGTTTTTTTTGAGTACTTTCCCACTGGGTACGGTTTTTCCGTATACCAAGGATTTTACTGGGACTGAACGTTTGAGTAACCGGGTCAGCAGGATGTCAATCACGGTTTCCATTTTATATTCATCATCGGCTGTGATAAGGAGTTCACCCTTTTGATTGTCGAGGTCGATCGCACAGTTCGAACCCTTGAAATCATAACGATTTCCGATCTCACGTCGAGCCTGATCCACAGCATTGGTCACTTCCTGGAAGTCAACCTGACAGACAATATCAAATGATGCCATTTATCTCCTTCAGCTATCTTCAGTTTTGATCAAGGAATTTTGAGACCTTGAATACAATTAAAACCCAAACAAAGATTTGATTCAACGTCAGCATACCTTTTGGGAAAGAGCTTCCTTAATCAATCCGTTGAGATCTCCATTGAGCACTTTGTCTGCGTTTCCTGTTTCCCAGTTAGTGCGGTGATCCTTGACCATTTGATAAGGATGAAGAACATAACTGCGAATCTGACTGCCCCAGGCGATATCCTGTTTCTGGCTGTTAAGAATTTCTTTTTCTTTGTTGAGTTCTTGCTGCTCCAGATCATAGAGCCTGGCTTTAAGCATCTTCATCGCGGTTGCCCGGTTTTTATGCTGCGACCTTTCGTTCTGGCATTGGACGGCGATATTGGTCGGTAGATGGGTGATGCGGACTGCAGAATCGGTGGTGTTCACATGCTGTCCACCTGCTCCACTAGCACGGTAGGTATCGACTTTCAAATCATCAGGTTTAATTTCAATTTCAATTTCTTCATCGACTTCGGCATAGACAAAAACCGAAGCAAATGAAGTGTGCCGCCGTTTATTTGCATCGAAAGGAGAAATACGCACCAACCTGTGAACCCCGATTTCTGCCTTCAATTTTCCATAGGCATGCGGCCCGGAAACCGTGAATGTCACGGATTTGATTCCTGCTTCCTCGCCTGGCAGAAGATCCACAATCTCAATTTGGTAATTCTCTTCTGTCACCCAGCGTTTGTACATCTCAAACAGCATAGAGGCCCAGTCGGTCGATTCGGTCCCTCCTGCTCCGGGATGTATTGCGACGATTGCATTTCTATCATCATTTTCACCACTGAAAAGGCTCAGGATTTCCATTGAATCCAACCCCTTTTCCAAGTGCTCGCAATAGGATAGGATTTCTTTGAGTAACTCGGTGTCCTCTTCCTCACGATAGAGTTCAGCCGCAGTTTCCAGTTCCTGCTGATAATTGGTAAGTTTTTCCCAGTTACGTAACGTATCGGTCAGTTGCGAAACCTGTTTCAGGACCTCGGTACGTTCATTGGCAGGTAGTTCCCAGAATTCGTTTTTTGCTGATTCTGTTTCCAGTTCTTTAAGGTGGGAACGTTTGTCTGTGACTTCAAAGATACCCTTCTAAGCCCTGCAAACGTCTGGAAAGGATTTCGATTCTGCCTGTGATTTCCTCGCTCAGCATCCGTGCTCACTTTTTCAAATAGAGGTTTTGAGATTAACCATTTACAATAAACTCTTTAGAAGGCAAATCTCAAGAAATGCCTCATTTTCCATGATGGCTTTGATCATTCTTTCATTCAGCAGTGAATTTATTTTCTTTTCAGATTTTGCATCTCACAACGGGACTAAAGTTGTTTTTTTTGGGGATCAGTCTGATGATTTTGGGGGTTTCTGGTTGCACCATCTATTCTGAAAGTTCCCTCCCAGATCTCCATCCCCATACGGGTAAAGCCATCCTCTTGCTTCAAGGTGTCCAGCCTTCAGGAATCCGCTACGAACTATGGAATGATCTTGGACTAGAAGTAGAAAAGGAGGCTTCCTCACACCCCTGGCTTGGGGATATCAGAGGAATCGAATTACAGAGAACAACCTGGCGGAAAAACCAACAACTTAGACTGGATCAGGAACAATTCAAAACATCCCTAGCCTTAGCCGGTATAACAGAAAAAACCTTGGCGGCAAAATTGTCAGTAGGACATGGAGTTGAACAGGTTCTCCTCTATCAGTTCATCACCTATCCCTGCACCGAGGAATGTACCTCTCCTGAAACTTGGTTGATGAGAATGCAACTCATCGATTTAAACAGTGGATTACAGATCCATCGTGTCAGATTGAACTACAAACCTGATGATGATGAACTTGAGGGGGCTCCAAGAGAAGAAACTGCATTATCGTTAACCCGGGATCTACTGGAAAAATTTAAAGAAAGTTTCGTGGTTCCCTGGCACCGACTTCGTTACGAAAACCTAAAATCGCTTCACTCGGAATCCATTTAAGCCTTGTAAATCCTTTTTCAAAACCCATCCTCGTGAAAGGCCATGGACAAGAATAATGATCATGAGGAATGGGAAGCTCGATGGAACGAAGACCGTATCGGTTTTCACATTTCCAGGCCAAATCCTTTCCTGCTTCGCTACTGGGAGCATCTGGAAGAAGTCCAACCCTCTCGCTGTTTCCTTCCTCTATGCGGGAAATCCGTTGATCTGGTCTGGATCTCTGAACGTGTCGGAACCGTGGTCGGCGTTGAGCTGGTGGAAAAGGCGGTTCAAGATTTTTTCAGAGAACAGCAGATTGTTCCTGAAATCCGTGAAACCCCTCCATTCCAGACTTTCAGTCATGGTGGGCTGAAAATTCTGTTGGGGGATTTTTTCGATCTGGCATCTGGAACGGAAGAACCTTTCCAGGCAGTTTTCGACCGAGCATCACTGGTGGCAATCCCGGAGCATCTACGTATCGACTATGCCCAGTGCCTGATGAAGCAGATGGTTAAGGGAGGGAGGCTGCTGTTGATTTGTGTCGATTACGACACATCAAAAATGAAAGGTCCGCCCTACAGCGTCAAACAAACAGAGGTAGAAAGGCTTTTTTCATCTTCAGGCAAACTTGAACTGCTTGAGTCCCGAGACAATCTTGAAGACAGGTTGCGAGAACGTGGATTGGAGTGGCTGACCGAATCGGTCTACCTTTTCGAGAAAAATTAAATTCCAAGGCCTAGGGTTGCGATTTATCCGCTCAAAAACCAGGTATTGAATAAGGCCAATTTAGTTCTGATTGAAAAATCTGAACAATTTGGTTCATCCTGAATCATCTCATCCAGGAAGCGCTGCTGCTGCATCTGTTGCTGGCTATTTCTTGAAACCACTCCTTTTCCTTCATCACCCATAGTCTCAGACCTTTTGAAAGTGACGAGGCTGATCAGTGCAATGTAAAGCACGAATCATAAATCGGCAGTTGAGAAAATAAATCGGAGGAAAGAAGGAAATAAGCCTCAAAGGTTTTTCTTGATTTTCACGTGTTCCAGTAAATCCATCTTTTCACCGGATATGGTGTAGGCCTTTCCAAAACCCATGACAAATGAACCTCCTAAGGGTTTCAACCGGAACAGATGAAAATCTGGAAGAGAACGCAAAGTACTCATCAATTCCCCAAAACGACTCTGCATCATCTCCAGTATTTGCACCGTTGATTCGAGACTGGGTTTCATTTCCATAACATCACACTGAAAAACAACTCTGGTACGTGCAAAGATCTGCTTGGATGTTACTTCGTCTTCAATGAACATCACGCTGGCTTTTCCACTTTCTCGAAGACAGGAAGTGTGTTTTGCAAGATCACTCAGAAATACATAATAGGAACGATTTTCATCAACGACGAAAGGGGCATAGCTAATCGAAGGCCAACCCTCTTCATCCACCGTAGAGATGCAAAGGCTGCTGAACCCCTGGAGGAATTCTTCAAAGATCCTTTTTAGTTGGGAATCGTCCATGGAAAAACGGGTAGTGCTGAACCGTTTTTAAGTATCCACTTATTGAACTGGATTGTGATGGCCCTCAAAAGACTTGAGGACCATCAATGGGTGGGCAAATGGTACCGGAAATTATCCGATCTAAAGACTGGCTTCGTATTTTTTCAGTTCTGCCATTTTCATCTCTTCCAAACGAAGCCGAGTGTAGACTTCGATCAGGAAAGGCCTCAATTCGTTGATGTCCTCATCATCTGAAAATTCATCAAAAAATCGAGTGTATTCGTCCAGTGCTGGAACCAAAAGACCACTGTCTTTGAGCAGACCTGCATAGAGAAAACCGCTTTCGTCAAAACTTTTGACTTTCTTACTCTGCTGCTGGAATTTTTTCAGTTTTTTACTGGAAAGTGTCTTCAGATTACCTGGTTTGGTTTCAAAAACAGATTTCTGTCCTTCAATGACTTCGNCCATGTATTTCTTNTTTTTNTTNATNGGANCGATTTTGANACGAACCAAAGGGAGTTCNGTTCCGGGAACNTCNTAACTGGTCTCCGATTTAAACTTCCGNGTCTTTTTGTCNTTGAANCCGATATGGAGTTTATAGTGGTAATCTTTNCCCACGTTTTGCCANGCNACNTCNGAAAATTCATCCGNGACNGTGTTTGTAGGAAGTTTTAAATCGATTCCCTCTTTTTTTACAGATCGACGGACAGTGGTATATTTCTGGGTTTTCTTGAACTGTTTGCCCAGACCTGCGAGCAATCCTCCGGAAGAACCTTTCTCTCCCAATGAGCCTTTGATCACCTTCAACCCTTTTTTGGTGACCTGGATCTCACNTCCTGGAGTCAGAGTTGTNGTTTCATTGGTTTCCTGATTNANAAATTTGACGGAACCTCCATCGCCGACACGGACCAAATACTTGTCGTAAACGAATTTATTTCGTCGAACTTTCCTCCATTTTTTACCTTTTTTGCTGTACTCAACGGAACCACTGACTTCAACCAGCATTCCTGCAGGTTGTCGCTTGGCTGACAAATCCTTTACAGGCATGATCAACCCNAAGGTAATCAGCAAAGTAATAAAGATATTTCGCATGGGCCCTCCTAAAATTTCAGTTTAAACATATAAATTATCTTTCTTTACTTGAAGAAGCAATATCTAGAATGATCATGGTTCATTCTATAAAACCAAACTCATTTTTCAAAAAACGCCTTTTCTTGCATTATAATAGGGCAACCATGTCTGATCAATCGCAATATAAGTGACGAAATGAAAAAAAATATTTTCCTGGTACTGATGGGGATTCTTTCCGTGGTGAGTCATGTTTGTGCCCAGAGCCTTCCTCAGGAAACTTCGCAATCCATTGGAATCATTGAGTTTGTCCTCAAGAATTCAAAATATGAAGATACCAAGTGTGACATCCACTCATGTCAGATGAAATCAAAAGACGGAGGGGTAAGCTTGACCCTGACNCACGCTACGATGAAACAGGATAAGGAAGAGGATCTTCATTACCTTCTCAAAATCAACGTCCAGGGGACTTTGTTTTCCACGAAGGTCGAAGTTCGTTATCGAAACGATCCGTCCAAACAGACTATGAAAACAGGAAAACGAAGTGATGAGGTGGACAGTTCCTACAAAACAGAACATCGCGTCCTGAGAAGCTGGATTCAATTCATTAAGGATTCAACAACCTCAAAATCATGAACGATATCTTGTTGTNAACGTCACTTCATTCAAGAACCAGTTGGATAATACCGTCACAACCAAGAGTAAATTTGAAATGGCCCTTATAGCGCTATGATGATGGACTCCCGCTGAAATTTTTGGTGATTCAATTTTTGTTTTCAAACAGCGCGTTCCTAAAACGTTGNTGAAGCAAGTATCCTTCTTTAGGGGGGAGCACAAGAGGCAAGGATTCGGCTCGTACTTTGATCCCGCAGAAGAGAGGCCCCTTATCTTNTAGAATTCTCAATCTTGTGGATTCGAGTTCTCCTGGTTCTTTNAGTGCCCAACAGGAGGCAAACCCAGAAGCACGGGCGATTTCTGCTAGATTTACAGAACCTGCAGTATGNGTGGNCTGCATACCCGTCTCTCCAAAATGCTCGTTGTCGAGGACAACCACCGCTAAATTCTTTGGCTGTTGAACTCCAACGGTGGAAAGGGATCCAAGTCCCATCAGCATTTCTCCATCTCCAGTCAAAACCAGTACCCTATCGTGAGGTCTTGCCAGCGCCAATCCGAGCCCAATGGAAACTGCACCACCCATGCCGCCCCAGAGTGGNAAGTTGAACGGACTGTCTCCTGCGTCGGTCACATCCCAGGCAGNTGCCCCAAGGCCAGCCACGACCAAAAGCTCATTCCTGTTTTTCAGCAATCTCTGAACCACCTCCCTGCGTCGGAGCGGATAATTCAGGCTCCGTTGTTGAAAATCATTCATGANCAAAAGACTTGATCCCGATCATTTGTTGAGAAATCAAAACGGCTCCCATGCTGGATGTTTCAAAAACTTGCTCAGCCACATNATCCATGATCGTCCTGGTTTCTTCACTTTTTTCAATTCGCCGAACAGAGAACCCGCATAGTTCTAGATGCTTTTCAGCATTTTGACCCAGCGGACGCTGCCATGGATTGAATTCATCTTTTTCTCCCCTCATGGTGATGACGGTGAAAAAAGGAATTTTACATTCGCGAATCATGGAAAACATATTGATACAGTTGCCAATCCCACTGCTTTGCATAAGGAGTACGCTCTTCTCCCCTCCCAGCCAGGCGCCTGTTGCCATGGCNACGCCCTCTTCCTCGGTGGTCAGTACCACCGTTGTAAGTTCTTCATCGTTCCGGCATAAATCGATCAGACGTGAATGACCGGCATCCGGCACATAACTGACCTGTCTGATGCCATGAAACTTCAAAGATGCATGGATCGCTTCTGCCCAGAACTGTGTATTTTTATGAACAGATCCCTCTAATTCCATGTGTTTTAACAATTTCATGTTTTAGTGATCAAAATGAAAACATTTTTTATAACCTCCAATTTCCTGATGCAAGACTCTCCTTCCAAAAAGGAGAATCATTGTTAGAAACAACTGTTTAAGAGAACGTAGAATCCAGAATAAAAAAATTTTAACAGCTCTTTGGAATGAATGCGGAAAAGAATATTGTTTGCATGAGAAAACTATAAGACTTCAGCGACCGAGACGATTTGAACGTTTAACCTACTGATTAGTAAGCAGTGGAGAATCCTCTGTTTGCAGAGGGTTACAGGAATCGTAGTTGTTTTTCAGTTGTTTGATGTTTTTGAGTCAGTCGCAACCCCTTACGGCGCAACGGTCCACAATGACCCACCCCAGTCACGATTCGGACCCAAATTAGGCACAACAGATTTTCAATCAGGGGGACTTTTACTGATCCTGGACTAAGGACTGATATGAATTTACTGCTTAGATTTCCCGGATGATTCCCTCAATTCTTTCCAGCGTTTGGCATCGTATGAAACCTGCGCACCAATCCAGAAATATCTACTAAGGGTGGGCTCATGGGGGCGGTGATTTTTTATTTGCTTCTTCATTATCGTGCTTTATTAAAAGTTCACCCTTTTTACTAAAAAGCGAACCATTTGGATCAAAAAGTATCGAGTATTTGTCATAAATATATTTAAGCCGTGGCGCCTCCCCAAGTCCCATATCCCATTTTCATCCTACAATACCCTTCATCCTTCTTATGTGTTCTGAATCACCAGAAGGCAATCATATCTTGGTCTAAACCCCTTCCTCCACAAAGATCCGCAGTGACCAACTCCGGTCACGGCGGGGTCACAAATCAAGAAAAAACAAAATATATGATTGACAAAAAGGAAGTCAATCTGAGACTCTAAATGATAAACGGCACCACCATCACATCCTCCTCCTCATACAAAATTAAGAAAGGCATTCATTATGGCTAGATATATTATGTTAGGGAAATTCAGTTTAAATGGTGTCAAAGGAGTAATAAACTCAAATACTGATAGAGCTTCAGTAGCTAAAACAGCGGTAGAGGCTGCTGGTGGGAAGTTTGTTTCTTATGATTTTACACGTGGCATTTATGATTTTGTTGGAATTGCAGACGGATTAAACGATGCAACTGCATCAGCTCTAAAAGGTGTAGTATTGTCTTCAGGTGATTTTGAACAAATCGATATGTTGAATACATATGATCAATCAGAATTTAGCAAAACGGCCAAGGCAATAATGTCTGCTGGATATACACCTCCCTCAGAATCATAAATTATAATTGGGTCGTACTCAGAAGATGCGACCCTCTTTACCTTTCCAGTTTTTTATAAAAATGCTTCAGCTTTCTTCCTTGAATAGAAACATCTGAAGCCCACTTCATACCCGCCCAATTTCTCCACCACCTCCCAGGCCATCAGGAATGTGAAATAGGTGACAGTGAACTCTCCAAGGGTGAAACGGTTGCTCCAGTCCATTGACCTTAGATCCAGAATCTGGCAAAGATAGGTTCATCGTAAATCTCAATCAAAGGATCGCTCATGAAATCAATTTTAAGTCGAGCTATGCTTTTATTTCTAATGGGATTGAATTTATCCTCTTGTGTTAAGCCTGTTATGAGTTGTGCAGGGATCAAAACAAATCCAAGATGTGCTAAATTATGTACTCGTGAAGCAGTAGTGACTTGTGAAGGTAACATTCAAAGAGAAATTCAAAACATTAATCGTATGAATCAAAGTAATAATAATAGTAGTAAGAATTATTAAGGATCTATCATGAAATCAATCGACTTTAAAAGCCTGCTCATCGGTATTCTTGGAACTGCACTGGTTATGGTGTTGATGGGGCAATCAACTTATCAACCTAATCCTTATCAGATTCAATGTGTTCCTATGGAAGATTCGATCGGAATGGGTTATGTAGCTAGTCGATTATTTGATATGAGAAAAATTTCTAAACAAATTGAATCATCAAAACCGGATCTTTTGTATACTGAAAGAGAATTTTGGGAATTTTATCGTGAAAACGATTTGAATTAATAACTCCCAAAGCCTTCCTTAGTTTCGTGTCCAACGGTTGCTCCAGTCCACGGAGGATCATGATTCGCATCGATCAATGCCAGCTGCAACAGAATGGTGCGATGTTCCATATGGCTCAATGGTTAAATCCATTCTTTACTGTTCCGCAAGAGCCTGGCTTGTAGGTACTGATAGGACAGGCTTTCCAGATCAGGCAGTGATATGACTTAAAATCACAATTCAGGCAGATTAAGGATTATACAGAAAACAAAATTATGCCAATGATTTAGGAGCAAGATCTCCAATTGAAGAGGTTAGGGGATCCTCAGAGTATGCAGTGTGTTTTGTTTGTTGAACTGGTACGGGTGTATCAAATTCATACTCAGGTTCTGCTTGCTGTTTTCTCCATGTTTCTCGCATTTCATGCCAGGCTCCATACAAAGTTCTCGGTTTCGGCATATCATCCGAAATAACCTGATGTAATTTCTTAAGGTTATAGCATGGTACACCTGCGAACATATGGTGCTCAAGATGCCAGTTCATGTGCCAGTAAAGAAATTCCGAAACCGGGTTGAGTGTCATTGTACGGGTGCACTTTCTGAAGTCTGAGACATTACTTCGTAGCCCATCATGTTGGGTCTCGTTCAAGAAATAGTGATGCCACCCTCCAATAAAGACGTGACCTGAAAGAAGAACGGCTAGGATTGGTTCTCCCATTGAGAAGGAGACCACGAGGATCACTCCATGAAAAATTAATACTAACCGTGCCCAATTTACAGCCTTCCGGCGTTCTTCCAACTGATTCTCATAGAGATCTTCTGTCCATGAATTAAATGGGGTATCAAATCTATTAAATGCAATCTTGATGAATAGCTTGATGGTAGGAATAAGTCCCCCTTTATCAAAAAAATTTATAGATAATAATTGAAGGACGAAGAAGATCCTTAATGAAGGTTCTCTGGGTAGTACAACCTCTCTATCTCCTTCTGAAAAACACGTGAATCGGTGATGGTAGCTATGGCTCATTTTATAAATGTGAAAATTAAGCCAACCGAATAAACAAAAGATTTTTAAAAAGAAGAGGTTAAGCCATTTCGTTCGGAAAACTGTGCCATGGCAGAGTTCATGATGCGCGTGTGAAAAATGGGATCCTATGGTTCCATGAAGAAATAAAACCATCACGAAACCAACCCAAAGTTCCTTTGAAAAGCAGTAATAGGAAAGCAGGCCAGTAAGTCCCCACAAACCCATATGAACTAAAGCCTGAAAAAAACCTCTGCGATCAGAGCGCTTTGAGAATTCCCTCAGTCTTGCCGGGTCAATAGGGATTCTATACCATTTGGGGCGCAGGGTTTTCCGAACCTCAGACAAAGGTTGGCTTTCAACGTGGTTCATAGTTTCCTTCTGTCCTACAGACTGCCATAGCCTTTGAAAGTTTCACTATTTTATTGACTGCTGTTTATATGAGTCCTTTTTCTCTAATTATGGTATTTAGTTTAAAAAAAAATCGAGAATGTCGGAAAGGACTCCATAAAATAGAACCAAATGATTTTATTCATGAGTCACTTGCATGACTCAGCGGTGTTGTTTCTGAATGCCTATGAAAATCTGAGGGCATTGGGATGCTATTTCAGTGTTTAGGTAAATTTTGTCTTATCAATAAGGGACCATTCACCTCTTCTTCCTACAGCTACAACAATACCTGCAAATGCAGTTAAGGATACCGATACTTCCGCGAGTGACAGCAAAATTATGAAAAAAGAATGGTCAAAAGCATTCTCCACTAGCCCTCATTAATTTCTCGGTCAAATTTAAAAACCGTACTATTTTGTTCCGATCCATCCAAGGCAAAAATCCTCT
>NYUB01000027.1 GCA_002683785.1 Deltaproteobacteria bacterium | reverse complement strand
TTATATTAAATATTTATTTCTATTATTATTATTTTATAAAGTATTGCTTTGCTTTAAGAAAAGACAATAAACCTATTCTAAGTTTGTGGAAATTATTTTTTTAAGAGTCAAATGAATCATTGGGGCATATCATGATGATATACTGATCAAGGTTGCCATAGATATGTAAAGAATTTACAACGAAAAAATATTTTTAAAATTTTTCAAGGCGGCACGGAGTACTGCGCGCTGAGCAGCTATGTCAGTCGTTTCAGAGAGGATTGAACCACTCCGGATTCGCTTTTCACAGCCGGATTCGACGGCGGATCGACTCCAAATCAAGATCTCCCGATATTTTAACCTGTGACCGAACCAAAATACTCCGCCGATGCCCTGATAATTCCTTTTGAACGATTTCGATTTCGATTTCCCTATTATTTTATTTCACTAAGAATCATCAATACACCTCCATTAATCAATAATTTATTGGATTAAATCAATAATATAGAGATGTTAAAGTCTTTATTTTTTGCAGCAGAGGATTAATTCAGGTTAATACATACTTTTAAATATGTAATGCATTGATATTATTATTTTTATTGTTTGTTTAAGAACCAACTAATTATGGATAAATAATTTCACATTCATCAATGACACAGTGTCATTAAAATAATTCCCGAAAAGATTGAGCCAACCGGTCATCAAACGAAATCAATCCTAATAATGACACAGTGTGAATAAAATAGATGAATATTTGTTTTATTGATTTGACAAAATTATCAAAGACATTAATTTTATAAAAAATTTAGTGATGGTATTTTTTCCATCTTTTTGATTCAGACGAATCAGACGTTTTATACTTCCAAATAAGGAGAGTAAATGAAGGACATCAAGAAATTACAGCAGCAGTACAAAGACGAGGAAATGAACCGCAGGGATTTTGTGAAAGCTGTAGGAGCATTGGGAATCACCCTTTCTGCTGCAGGCAGTTTTTTGAAGGCCACTGACGCCATGGCAAAATCCCCGAAAAAAGGTGGATCTGTAAGAATGGCTTCCAATTTACATGGGCCTGACGATCAGATGGATCCTATCGTTATGACTTCCAACATCGACTACACAAGAGCCCATACTGCCTACAATGGTCTGGTCCAAATGCGGGACAACATGGTGGTCAGTCCTGAGTTGGCAGAAGAATTTTCACCCAATGCAAATGCAACCGAATGGACCTTCAAACTTCGTCAAGGAGTGAAATTCCATGATGGGTCATCTTTCAGTGCAGATGACGTGCTTTGGAGTATGAACCGGCATTTAGGAGAAAAGTCACCTTCGGTGATCAAGGGTTTTTTCAGTCAGGTCAAAGAGTGGAAGAAAATGGACAGCCATACCGTTAAGGCTGTCTTGAACAGTCCTGATTCGGACCTTCCTGCCAAGCTCACTGAAAAGCAGGCAAAGATTGTCAAAAAGGGAACCACGGATTTTAAAAAAGGTAATGGAACGGGTCCCTATCGCTTGAAATCCTTTGAACCTGGAGTCAAATCCCTCCATGAACGAAATGAAGATTACTGGAGAGAGACGGCTAATTTTGATGCCATCGAAATCACTGCGATTACCGATCCTCAAGCCAGGGTCAACGCTTTGATTGCTGGAGACATGCACATGATCTCCGATGTTGATGCCAAAGCGATCAAATTGATCGAAGGTTCCAATGGAGTTCATGTCAATTCAACCAAATCAGGGAGATATGGCGGGATCTGTTGCCTAAAAAATACTGCTCCAGGAAACAATGCTGATTTTGTTAAGGGTATGCAGTTGATTCAGGACCGGGAAAGGATCGTCCGTTCCATCCTCAAGGGTAAAGGTGAGGTTGGCAATGATCATCCCATTTCAACCGCTTATGGCGCGGATCATTGCTACGAACTTCCTCAAAGGCCGTATGATCCGGACAAGGCTAAATACCATTTGAAAAAATCGGGTCATAGTTCCGCAGAACTCTATGTCGCAGAAGTGGCTACCGGAATTGGAGACTCCTGTCTCTTGATGCAGAATAACCTGAAAAAAATTGGATTTGACCTGAAAATCAAGAAGGTCCCGACGGATGGATATTGGGGTGCTGTTTGGATGAAAGAGCCACTCAATGTCGTATCCTGGAACATGCGTCCAACTGCCAATTCCATGCTCGACATCCAATTTGCTCCAGGTGCAAAATGGAATGACACCTTTTGGAACAATGACAGGATGGGCAAACTGCTTAAGATGGCACTCGCAGAAACTGATCCAGCGAAGCGTCATGAAATGTATTGTGAAATGCAGGCATTGGTCAATATGTTTAGTGGAATGGTCACTGCTTACCACACAAACGTCAATGACGGGGTCAGTGACAAGATTCAGGGTGTTCCAGTCAATCCCCTAGGTTCCATTGGAGGATGCACCTGGCCTGAATTTGCCTGGTTGGATGCTTAAGTCTCATTCCAATTATTAATATTTAAAGCCTGCGTGATGAAAATCCGCAGGCTTTTTTTTTATTAATCTAGATACATTTATTAAGGAATGTTGTTTCAAGCCGTTTTCAGAAGAGTTTTAATCGGTATCGTAACCTTGCTAGTGGTTTCGATCATCATCTTCATCGGCACAAGTCTACTACCTGGTGATGTTGCCGAGATCATTTTAGGTCAAATGGCAACTCCGGAATCACTCGCAGCACTGAGGATAAAGCTAGGCATGGATCATCCACCACATATTCGTTATTTGATGTGGCTTGGAGACCTTTTGACCGGTGATCTGGGAATGTCTAAAGCAGGATCAGGAGCAGGAACGATTGGTACCGAAATCTCAGTGATGATTGCTCCAAGGTTGATGAACACATTGAGACTATCTGGTATGGTTGCCATCATCTCAATCCCAATGGCCATGATGCTTGGATTGTTGGCTTCCATGTATCCTGGATCCAGGATCGATCGCATTATCACTTTCTCGACCCTGAGTATCATTTCAGTACCAGATTTTTTGGTAGCAATGATTCTTGTGATGATCTTTGCCGTTCAATTGGGCTGGCTTCCATCGATTGCATACATGAGCGGAAATGAAACCGGCTGGCAATTGATTCGTGCGTTACTAATGCCAACCCTTACCTTAGTCACGATTGTTTCAGCACAAATCATTCGGATGACACGAGCAACCATACTGAACATTATGAGTTCCCCTTACATCGAAATGGCGATTCTTAAGGGAGTACCAAGAAAGAGGATCATTCTCAGACATTCTTTACTTAATACGATTGGCCCCATCGTTAACGTCATTGCACTGAACATGGCCTGGCTGATAGGAGGAGTGGTCATCGTTGAAACGGTCTTCGCCTATCCCGGATTGGCGAAACTGATGATCGATGGAGTTCAAACCCGTGACCTACCTTTGGTCCAGGCTTGTGCAATGATCTTCTGCGCTACCTATGTGGTTCTCATCCTGATTGCTGACATGGCTTCGATCATTTCGAACCCTCGATTGCGTCACCCCAAATAGGTGCCCCAAATGCCTGAACAAGAATCCGAAGCCACAATGGAAACATCTTTCCAGGAATTGCCTGATGCTCCACCTCGACGTAGGATCCGATTTAGTTTGTCCGGGAAAATCGGAATTTTCTTGGTTTTATTTTGGGTTTTGATGATCTTCATTGGCCCCTCCATTTCTCCTTACAATGAAGCAGATTTTCTTGATGAATCCCTCTTCATTGTTCCCGGTGGCGATGAGTATCCTGACACCGATTATCAACCCCCCAGCAAGGTCGCTTTGTTGGGTACTGATTATCTTGGCAGGGACACCCTTTCAAGAATTCTTTACGGTGCTCGAACGACCATAGGGATTTCATTTGCAGCCACGTTGATTGCCTATTTACTTGGTGTCACGCTGGGCATTGCTGCTGCAGTTGGAAGCGAATGGTTGGACATGTGTTTAAGCCGCTTCAACGATGCTTTTCTGTCGATACCCACGATCATGATGGGTTTGGTCGTCATTGCTGCTGTTGGAAGCACTATCCCCATTCTGGTTATCATGACGGGATTCATTTATGCCACCAGTGTCTTCCGTGTGGCAAGGTCTCTGGGGCAGGATGTGATGGTCAGTGATTTTGTGGAGGCAGCAAAAGTACGAGGAGAAGGGCTTTGGTGGATCATCACAAGAGAAATCCTTCCCAATATCGTCATGCCCCTCGCCACCGATTTTGGTCTTCGCTTTGTCTGGATCATCCTCTTCATTTCAGCACTTAGTTTTCTGGGACTTGGAGTCCAACCCCCCATGTCAGATTGGGGAAGTATGGTTAAAGAAAACCTAGGAGGCTTGCCCTATGGTTCGATTGCCCCACTGATGCCTTCTCTGGCAATTGCATCCCTGACCATTTCCATCAATCTCATCGTCGATGACATTTCAGCTCACTCCGGTGGAAAATTATCCAATAAAATGATCTGATGGCTGCACTTCTTGAAGTCGATCAGCTGAAAATTGATGCTCGTAAAGACGATGGAAGTTTGAGTCCCATCGTCAAGGGAGTCAGTTTCAATGTGGATCGGGGCGAGGTAGTCGCATTGATCGGAGAATCCGGCTCAGGAAAAACCACGATTGCCCTTTCGGCACTTGGCTATACAAAACCTGGCCTGGAATTTACTTCGGGAGAAGTCCGGCTTCATGGGCAAGATGTGATCTCCATGCCATCCGAAGAAAAAAGACTGATGCGTGGCCAGAAGGTTGCCTACCTTGCTCAAAGCGCCGCAGCCACCTTCAATCCCTCCCTCACCATCGGAGAGCAGGTGACCGAGTCTCCTGTTCTGCACGGTCAATTGAACCAGGAAGAGGCAAACCAGAGAGCGATCGAACTTTATCGGGCATTGGAACTTCCTGATCCGGAAAAATTAGGGAAACGTTATCCTCACCAGGTTTCCGGAGGACAACTACAGAGGTTGATGGCAGCAATGGCTCTTTGCGGCAATCCCGATCTATTGGTGTTGGACGAACCCACCACGGCGCTTGATGTCACCACCCAGATCGAAGTTCTGAAAGCATTCAAATCGGTGATCAAACAAGAGGGCTCAGCCGCCATCTACGTAACCCATGATCTGTCGGTCGTGGCACAAATCGCCGATGACATCGTCGTTCTTTACGCCGGTGAGATTCAGGAACATGGTCGTGCTGAACAGGTGGTCTATCAACCCGGACATGATTATACAAGACGACTGATGAACGCTGTCAGGCCTCCGCCTGCTGCCGGTCAGGGAGATGAGATGACCGGGGATCATGAACGTGAGGCTCCTGCTCTGGAAGTCAGGGAGTTATCTGCGGGGTACGGCAAAAAAAATAACGGGAATCCGTCGATCAGGGTTCTTCGTGACGTGAACATCTCAATAGAACGGGGCCACACCGTTGGAGTGATTGGTGAATCCGGATGTGGAAAATCCACCCTGGCCAGGGTCATGTCCGGACTGCTTCCAGCCAGTCAAGGGGATGTCCTTCTTGATGGAGAGCCTTTACAACCTGACCTGAAAAATCGTAGTCGGTCTGAATTGCAAAAAGTGCAGTTTGTCTTTCAGATGGCCGATACAGCACTTAATCCTCGTCAGAGAATCGACCAGATTCTGGGAAGACCCTTGGAATTTTACCTTGGACTCAAAGGAGGAGAAAAAAGAAAGCGTATTGCAGAATTGCTGGAAATGGTCGAGTTGCCTCAGGATTTTGCAGGACGCTATCCTGATGAACTCTCAGGTGGACAGAAACAACGGATCAATCTTGCACGGGCCCTTGCAGCATCTCCGGAAATTTTGCTATGCGATGAGGTGATTTCTGCCCTGGATTCGATTGTTGGGGCCAACGTCATCGAGCTCCTCAAGCGCTTGAGGAAGTTGACAGGAGTCTCTTATGTTTTCATCAGCCATGATCTTTCTACAGTCGCTTCATTTGCAGATGAAATCGTCGTTCTCTATGCTGGCAGAGTCGTAGAACAGGGTCATGTAGATCAGGTGCTCTCACCACCCTATCACCCCTACACACGCCTTTTGATTGCTTCGGTCCCTGAATTACGGGTGGGATGGCTTGAAGCGACGATGGAAACTCAAGAAGCCAAAGCCGGAATTGACCGAGTTGTGAGAATCACTGAAACAGGATGTCCTTTTTTCGACCGATGCCCAATTAAGATCGAAGGGACCTGTGACAAAGAAATTCCTCCCATCAGAAATTTTGGAGATCATCATCAGATTGAATGCCATCGAAGTGAAGCAGATTTTCTGAATTAGGCTCTGTTTCAACATATCAACTAATCGCACCAGTCCCCCTGTCCTTCCACTGCCAGGTATTTGTAGAGCAACTCCTGACCGACACTGAGTCCGTCCGCATAAACTTCAGCGAGGATATCTCCTCCAGGATCCTCTTCTTTGGTGACCAAACCCACCTTTTTTGCAGATGACAGCAAATCGGTGAGCAGGTCCCGAGCTTGTTGAGCTTTTTCAAGATCTATAGTGCAGTCCGTATTTTGTTCTGAATCCTGTTTCAATTCTGGCGCATCTATCCCTGCTAATTGAACACGAATCCGCTTGCCATCCTTTGAAACCCATAAGGAATCACCGTCGATTGCTTCAAGAAACGTGACTGGTGTCGTCACGCACATGCATACGACATTCGCCTGGATTGGCTGTACAGCAAATAAAAATACAGAAAAATAGAATAAATCTTTTATCAATCGAATCATTTTATTTTATTAACACTTGAATCCTCAGAGGTCAAATTCTGTCAAAATCCCATTTTAGTTTATGCATTGAACATCATCATACCGGCAAGAAGGAACATGATGAAGGCGATGATTCGGTGCAGGATTCTTTTTCCTTTAGAGGATCCAAACCATGGAGCGACCCGTGTTGCTCCGTATCCAATTCCATAAAACCAGATCACTGATGCAGCAATCGCTCCAACTGTAAAATAAATCCGGCCAGTACCTTCGTATTGTGCCGCAATCCCACCCAGCAGAACTACTGTGTCAAGATAGACATGGGGATTAAGAAGAGACAAACTGGCTGCCGTTGCTGCAGCAGTATTCCTACTATCCAAAGGAAAAGACCTCCCCCCTTCATTCAATGATCCATCTTTGGAATCAGGCATGTTTCGAAAAGAAGAAACCAGGGATACGGTGGCATAACCAAGCAGGAAAAGAATCCCGCCCCAGAGCGCCATAAACCTCAGTGTTTCATTGGTCGCAATAAGGCTTCCGATTCCTGCAGCTCCCAGACTGATGAGCACTGCATCCACCAGTGTACAAACCGAAGCAACTAGAAATACGTGCTCACGCAGGATTCCCTGCTGGATGACAAATGCGTTTTGTGCTCCGATGGCGATGATCAGGCTCGCTCCAAGAGCAAGGCCTTCAACAAATGGAGTCATCAAAAAGGGCAATCAACTATCTTGCTAAAATAGGTAGGACTCAACTCCAGAAGCCGTCCGGGTCGATTTGGCCTAGCGCATTGAGTTCTTCTGAAGTGGGTTGGGATGTTTCTTCTAGCTCAGGCATCTTTTGAAGATTCCACCCGGTTTGACCGATAACTTCTTCAGGTTGATGCCCTGGGTGAACACTGGCCAAATGAAGTTCTTGGAGAGGCCCGTAGGGCCTGAGAACCGCCAGNTCGGTNATCAAAGAGGANGGTCCTCCTTGCAGTCCATGNTNNTCNCGACTTNNCCCTCCTTCNANAAACCCNGGAGAAGTCACATACTGGACTTNTTCAACCAGCCTTCTTGGTTCATGGTTCATGATTGAAATCAGTCTTCCGGAAAGGGCTGCAATGTCAGCCGCTCCTCCAGAACCAGGGAGTTTTACTTTGGGTTGGGTATGGGAACCGATGTAGGAACTGTTGATGTTACCAAATTTATCAATTTCCGCCCCGCCGATGAATCCAGCATCGACCTTTCCCCCCTGCAAAAGTCCCATCACCTGCACCAGTCCACTACACCATGCNGCTCCTTTCTGATTTGGTGGATCGGCCATCGTATAGAGCATTTCCCGGGAGGGTTGGTTTCGCACTATGCCGCATTCGAAAAGCCCCACAGCATTTGGAGCATGGGTCAACTTAGCCACTCCAAAGGCGGTGATAGGAAGACGCATGCCGACAAACACCACCTCATGATCCCTGATTTCGCGCGAGGCAGCGATGATCATCAATTGTTGAGTTGAGTAGCTTTGCGTCATTCCGAAGCGTAATTTACTGGTCTTGATAGAGCTTTACCCTGGATTTTCAATTGTTGCTGGGTTGCTCCGAGTTTTTCCAGATACTGTTCATGATCCAAAGGCTTATGTACCCATTCCTCCAGCCATTCAANAAATCCATCCCGGTTTCTGGATTGTTGATGGTACTGGTTGAAGAAATCATGATCTCTTTTCCAAAATCCTGTCATTGGAGAGGGATGAACCGCACCAGGGACATGACAAACAGCCTTCACCAGGAATCCTGGGAAAGGAACTCGATTCGGATCGGACTGAATCACCTCCGACTCAACCAATTCCTCCGTCAACAGGATGATCTTTTTGGAAGCCAGTGCAGCTTCCTGGAGTACTCCATAATTGCCCCAAAAATGACAGTTTCCTTCTTCATCGGATCGCTGGACCGACAAAAAAACCACATCTGGGTTGATGGGAGGGACACGAACGTAGGATGATCTTGATTCCTCATCTTCCATCACTTTAAAACCCGAATTGGACTGAAGAATATCAGAACCCAATAAGCTGCGTACCGGAATGAAAGGCATCCCGTAGGCTCCGGCATTCAAGGCCATGCCAAGAGAAAAATTCGAATGGTCGTTGATCTTGACAGGATGGGGAATTCCTTTTTCAATACTGCGACGGTAATTGTGACCGAGACCTCCTGAGACATTTCCGACCCAGGCCCCCGTTACCTCAGTAACACAACCTGCTCCTATCAGCATGTCCGTTGACATATCTGAAATCGGAGCAATGAGGTTCAACCCCCGGATTTCCTGACGGATCAGTTCATGAGCTACAGCAAAAGGGATGCAAGCTTCCAGGCATGCTCCAAGGACAACCGAATCGTCTNTACNTACCCATTCAGAAACAGCCCCTTGAAGGGACATGATTTTAGTCTGCATGGAAACCTGGGAGGCTCAATTTCGCAACTTGAAACGTTGAATTTTCCCAGTGGCAGTTTTGGGAAGTTCTTCCAGAAACTGGACCCAACGAGGATATTTGTAGGGAGCCAGTCCACTTTTGCAATGAGTCAAAAGTTCGTCCGCCAGTTCCTCAGACTGGTCTTCTGCCTGGTTGAGGACCACATGGGCTTCCGGTTTGACCAATCCGGACGAATCACCTCTGGCTACCACGGCTNCTTCCAGAACTTTGGGATGTTCCACCAACCTGGCTTCGATTTCAAAGGGAGAACACCAGATGCCTCCAACTTTCATCATGTCGTCGCTACGTCCGCCATAGACATAGAACCCCTCCTCATCAATGCGGTAGGTGTCTCCGGTATTGATCCAGCCATCCTGGATGGTCTGAGCGGTTTTTTCCGCATTGTTCCAGTAAGATCTGCAACTTGAGTCACCACGAACCAGCAAGCGCCCTTCTNCTCCCGCTNTCAGCTCGTTTCCATTCTCATCCACGATTCTTGCCTGATAGCCTGGGACCATCCTTCCACTGGTGCCGGGTTTGGGTNCNTCNGANCGGTTTGAAATGAAGATATGGAGNAGTTCGGTCGACCCGATGCCGTCAAGAATCACAGCTCCGGTTTTGTCCTTCCAACGCCGGAAGATGTCCGGAGGAAGTGCCTCCCCTGCAGAAATGCATTGGCGTAGCGATGAAAAATCCACATTCTTGCCTTCCAAAGCCTGGAGTTGTGCGGCATAAAGCGTTGGGACTCCGAAAAAAAGACTGGGCTGGAACTTTTCGATGTTGTCAAAGGTACTGTCCGGGGTAGGACGTGCCGGATCAAGCACACTGGTCCCTCCGACCCATAGCGGAAAAGTCATCGCATTTCCCAGACCATAAGCAAAGAAAAGTTTTGCNGCGGAATAAAANACATCCGTTTCAGCAACTCCTAGGGTTTCAACCCCGTAATACTGGCTCGTCACCAACATGTCGCGATGACGATGGATCGCTCCTTTAGGACGACCGGTGGTTCCCGAAGAATAGAGCCAAAAGCAGTCGGAATCGGCTGTGGAAGGTTCCGGCTCGAGTTTCTCGGATGCTTCAACAAAAAGTTGTTTCAATCCATCATTGGCTGCACCTGATTTCAATACCAACTGAGGCTTTAAAGCTGCTGATTCCAATGCCCCTTCAACCTCTGAGCTAAATTCCTCGGAATATGNCAGTCCTGTGCATTCNGAATCTTCAATCAGTAAACGATAATCCTGGCTGCGAAGTAAAGTNTTGAGGGGAACAGGGATGATGCCTGCCTTGATGCTCCCCCAGAAAAGGTAGAAAAATTCTGGTGCATCCTTGATCACCATCAGCAANCGCTGNCCNGGTTTCATNCCNTTTGCACGGAGCAGGCTTCCACATCGATTGACGCGTTCCGAAAGTTCTGTGTAACGGACCTTTTCCCCATTGCTGCATAGTATCGCGACCTTATCCCCACGACCTTCGGTAATATGACGGTCGATGAATGGAACTGCAGCATTGAAGACTTCAGAATAAACAAATTTTGCTGGTGAAATAGATGAGTCAAATGAAAAGGTATTGTCCTGCATGAGTTTCTCCCTTGTGAAAGCCTAAGTTCCGCCTCCTGCCATTGACTTCGANGAAGTTGACTATATCCCGTCTTTGTTTTTCGTTCAATGAAACCTTACGAATTCAAACTCGAAGGGCTGTCGGTTGATTTTCCCGCGTGGAGGTGCAATCCAACCTGCAATCTTACCCGGCTGAGTCACAGGTTTCATCAACGATTGTACGTATTTATGGTCTTCATCGCTGGGCAACCAGTTATTCATTTGCGCCTCCCATTCCACTTCTGAAATGAGATTCCCTTGAGGGTCTGTCTGGACCGATGCGAACTGGCCAATGTTTCGATGGAAAGCACGATGGGGCAGGTCAAAGCGGAAATCGATACCTGACTCTTCTATGATCTTGTTCCAGCGCCTGAGTCCGATTTCTGAATCCTCGATGTAATCATCACGAAGACGTTCGTTGACAGAATTCAATTCTGGCACTTCGCACAAACCGAATTTGTCTCCACTGAGGTCCATCACAGAATAAACAGTATCGTATAGTTGATGATCGTCGTTGATCTTTGATTCATTAAATCTTCCCTTGATGCCCATGTTGTAATAATTGGCAGCATTGGTAGANAGTTCCTGGCCAAAAAGATCAGAAGAAACACTGAAATGAAAATTGATGTACTTCTGAAGCGTGTTCAGATCAATCCCTCCATACGGTCGGATATCATCCGTGTCATGTTCGTTCATCAGATCACAGGTACGCTGGACCACTCGGCCAACTCCAGTTTCTCCAACAAACATATGATGGGCTTCTTCAGTGAGCATGAACTTGCAGGTACGAGATAACGGATCAAATCCTGATTCNGCCAGGGAAGCCAGCTGAAATTTTCCGTCACGATCAGTGAAGTAAGTGAACATGAAAAATGACAGCCAGTCTGGGGTTTTTTCATTAAAAGCCTGAAGGATTCTCGGTTTATCAGGATCTCCAGAATGCCTTTCCAACATTTCCTCTGCCTCTTCACGCCCATCTCGTCCAAAATAAGCATGAAGTAAATAGACCATTGCCCAGAGATGACGGCCTTCCTCGACGTTGACCTGGAAAAGATTCCGCAGGTCATAAAGGGAGGGACAGGTGTCCCCAAGCATGCGCTGTTGCTCCACAGAAGCCGGTTCGGTATCTCCCTGGGTGACAATCAGACGCCTCAGTTCTCCTCGGTATTCACCTGGCACCTCTTGCCATGCGGATTCCCCCTTATGCTGTCCAAACCCGATCCTGCGATCCTCTTCAGAAGGCGTGAGAAAGATCCCCCAACGGTAATCAGGCATACGGACATAATCGAAGTGAGCCCAGCCGTCTTTTTCAACACTGACGGCAGTTCTCAAATATACTTCAAGTTCACTGCTGTTCTCTGGCCCCAGATCATTCCACCAATTGAGGTATTCCGGTTGCCAACGTTCCAGTGCACGTTGAAGACGACGATCACTACTGAGGTTCACGTTGTTCGGTATTTTTTCACTGAAATCGATGTTCATCATTTGTTTTGGTTTCTTTAGGTATAAGTCAGACCCGTTCCTTAATGAATCGTGCCTGTTTCCCAGTTCCATAAAGCTTCAGTGCACCTTCTTCACCTACGGCATTGGGACGTTGAAAGATCCAGTTCTGCCACGCACTCAATCTCCCAAAAATTTTTGTCTCTATGGTTTCTGGCCCTGGAAAGCGTAGGGAGGCTTCCATCCCAGTCAATGCATCTGGTGAGAAACTGGAACGTTCCTCTATGGCCAAACGTACCTCATCTTCCCAGTCGATATCATCCGGAATNAAAGTTATGAGTCCCAATTCCAATGCTTCTTCTGCATCCAGCTCCTGGCCAATCAGGGATTCTATCCCTGCAACATGCTCTTCCTGGTCAAGGAAACGGGTCTCAAGCCGGGTCAACCCATTGCACATCTGCATCGGTCCAAAATTCATCTCTGTTGGAAGCAGTTTAGGAGCAGGTTTGTCTGAGTTTTCAAAAGTCCCATCGAGCATGTAACTGCGATCTGATGCAAGAACCAATTCAAGAAGAAATCCTGCGAAACAGCTTCCTGGCTCCACCAAAGTGATCAGACTGCGTGAAGTGAGGTCGATGCGTTTTAAAACCCGTTTCAGAAAAAGGGTGATTTCCTTTGCAAGCCAATCATCAGAGGCCTTGACCAGAAAACGTTCATGCTCAAAAAGTTTTACTGCATCACCTTGGGTATGAAAAACCCAGGTTCCAAATGCGGGTTCATTAAAGCTTAGATGAAGAATCGCATCATCCAATTCACGNCCCAGAGCAAGCATCCAAAAGGAATCCCCTAACTGGTGGAATTCTTCAATCGTTGCTGGAACCTTTAGGGAAGGCCCCTGAATATGGAAATCTACACACGCTCTTTCTCTGTCAAGTTTGAGGTGAAGATTTCGGTAGCGGATTTCATCCTTTTCGATTTGACGCTCCAGGGAATTCAAGGTGATTCCCAGAAGTCCTTCTTTCCAAGGGGACTTTGAGGCAATTTCCNTGGCACGTTCTTCGACGGTTTCCCGAAATCGTGAACGTGGTACAAGCTCATCCACGAGTTTCCACTGTAATGCCCTTTTACCTCGGATCCCTTCTGAGACCGTGCAGAAAAAATCTGCATGATCCCGACGNACTTTACGTTTGTCCACCACCCTTGTCAGCCCTCCAGTACCNGGAAGTACNGCCAGCAGAGGNACTTCTGGCANAGAAACCGTACTGGAACTGTCATCGACGAGCATGATATNTTCTGTTGCGAGGGCCATTTCATANCCNCCTCCAGCGGCTGTNCCGTTGAGAGCAGAAAGGTAAACCTGCCCGGAATGGAGGCTGGCATCTTCAATCTCATTTCTGGTTTCATTGGTNAATTTGCAGAAATTCACCTTGTGTCCATGGGAAGAAAGACCCAACATCGAAATGTTGGCTCCTGAACAGAAAACACGGTCACGTTCCGAAGTCAGGACTACTGATCCAACTTCTGGATGCTCAAAACGAAGTCGCTGAACCGCATCATGAAGCTCGATGTCCACTCCTAAATCATAGGAGTTCAGTTTGAGTGTATATCCGGGATGAAGCCCGGCATCCTGATCCACTGCCAGCTTGAGGAATGCCACTCGGCCTTCAATTTCAAGCTCCCAGTGACGGTATTGCTTTGGTGATGTATTGAAATCAATCATCCCTGCCTCCTGAAGGATTCATCAACTTCTGGGTTGACTTATGAAGTGCATATCAATAAATCTGTACCTGAATACAAGATTNGAAAAATTATAAAGTGTCAAAGAGAGAGTCAAGTTCCAAAGATTTGAGATGAGTTTTGAATCCAATCATTCAGTGCAGCAGGAAAAACGTGGTTCCTTCAAGATCCGTAAGGCAACGTCTGAAGATTTGTCCCTGGTCATTGACCTGGACGAAAAAAATACGGGTTTAAGCAAACCTCTTTATTGGGAGGAACTATTCAAACGTTTTGGCAGACGGGAAGAANAGCGTTTTTTCCTCGTTGCGGAAAAAGCCGGAGAATTCGTCGGTTTCATCATCGGGGAAATCCGAGCCTGGGAATTCGGTTCTCCTCCATGCGGATGGATCTTTGCACTAGGGGTTGATCCTGAGTACCGTACCTGTGGAATTGGGACCCAGCTATATGAAACCATCTGCAAACGCTTTCAGGAGGGAGGAATACGGAAAGTCCGAACGATGCTGGCCCGGAGTGATCATCTCAACATGAGCTTCTTCAGGAGTCAGGGCATGCGTGGAGGCCCCTTCATTCANCTAGAGAAAAATCTGTCCAAGTAAGGTTTCTAAGAATTCGCCCATGAAACTGAACCGCGCCACGCGTTATGCACTATACGCCATTCTGGAATTGGCCCGTGACCCGGAAAAGCATCTTTCAGCCACCGACATTGCCAGTAAATATGACATCTCGGTCAACCATCTGGTTAAAGTACTTCATGACCTGGGCAGAGCAAGACTNGTCGGNTCCATTCGAGGGGCCGGCGGAGGACATCGTTTCATAGGAAATCCCCAGCGCACTACCCTTTTTGATGTGGTTTCACTCTTTGAAGATTTCGTCCATGAGCAGGGGCCANTCCCCGAACCTGGAACAGATACANAAATCGGTCAGTCCCTCGGATTGGTATTGAAGGAAATCGANGACATTGCTGAAGCCACACTTCGTTCCATCAGCATTTCTACTTTTTTAAAGACAATGCTGTCTTCTAAATAAGTAATACCTCTTTAGCATAAANTCACTAAATTCCCCGTTTGCTTCTGAATTCAGCTAGGATTTCATTCATGAAACAAGAAACAAAACTAGCAAAATTCGAAACTCTGGGCTGCAGACTCAATCACACGGAAACCGAAATCCTGCAAAGAAGTCTTGAACAACAGGGATACCGGCTTGCTGGAGATGAGGGAGAGGTAGACCTTTTTGTCGTCAACACATGCACAGTGACAGAGCAGGGTGATGCGAAAAACCGGCAACTCATTCGATCCCTGCACCGCAGACATCCTCAGGCATCCATCGCTGTGATCGGATGCTATGCTCAAATGGACGGGAACAGGATCTCTAAAATGCCTGGAGTCCGGCTTGTTCTTGGAAATCAGGAAAAGATGAATCTTTCGGAACACCTCATACTGCTGGAAAAAGACGAAGGGAACCGGGTCATCACTCCTTCTTTTCAACGCGGTTCTTTTGAAACCCCAGTCATCCCCAAAGCTAGCAGAGAGGACAATCGTGGGAAACAAAAAGTGATCAAGGAATTCCGTACCCGCACTTCACTGAAAATTCAGGATGGCTGCGATTTCATGTGTTCATTCTGCATCATTCCATTCGCCCGTGGACGTTCTCGCTACCGAAACCACGAAAACCTGATGAAAGAAGCCAAACTTCTCTGTGATGAGGNCGTGAAGGAAATCGTGCTTACGGGAGTCAACATCGGCACCTATCAGGAAAACGGGAAAAACCTTCTGGACATCATCGATGCCCTACATCGTTTGGAAGGTCCTGAACGGATACGCATCAGTTCCATCGAGCCGANCACCGTCCCGGAGGGTATTCTGGAACGAATGACCGACTCCCAGCACAAACTGGTNCCCTTTCTCCATCTGCCCGTTCAGTCAGGGTCTGACACCATCCTTCAAAAGATGAAACGTCGGTATTCTGTTAAAGAATATGCTCATGAAGTCCATCAAGCATGGAAAAAAGTGGAAGACATCTGCATCGGNACCGATGTGATGGTGGGCTTTCCTGGTGAGACCGAAGCACAGTTTCTTCAGACTCAAAACCTACTTCAGGATTTACCCATTCATTATTTTCATGTCTTTCCCTATTCTTCTCGTCCTGGTACACCTGCACAAAGATTGGAGGATCAATTGGATCCAAATCAAATACGAGAACGAGNAGCAAAACTTCGGAATCTGAGCAGGAAGAAACGCAGACACGCCCANAGGAAANTGATCGGTACCACCCAGCAGGTTTTGTTTGAATCACGAAAAACCGACGGCAGTCAAAGCGGATACACTGCCAACTACACCCGTGTGACNTTAAGAGAAGATTCTGGAAAAGATCATTGTAACCAAATGATCCCGGTTCAAATCACACACCTTGGAGAGGGATTGGTATATGGAAGNCCGACCCTTTGAGTTATAGGAAAAGAATAATCCAACGGATACTCGAGAAGTTGTCAAGGTTGGGTTTTGTTGAAATGATTGAATAATCAATGATCATCTAATCTGTTTTCACCTCATCGATGATCTCCTTGAGGATTTGAGTGTGTTTAGAACATCCATGTCTCCCGCCAAACTCTTTTGGATGTATCCGTCTTGAACGGAAGCCTTCTTCAACGGCAGATTCAAGCAGATTCCCTGCTTTCAGAAGGGAGGAGTTCCGATGACGTTGCCCAAGCCAGTCAAGCATCATCGCCGCAGACAGGAACATGGCGGTGGGATTGGCCTGATCCTTCCCCATAATATCAGGAGCGCTTCCATGAGCAGGTTGAAAAAGAGCATGTTCCAATCCTATCTCTGCACATGG
>NYUB01000026.1 GCA_002683785.1 Deltaproteobacteria bacterium | reverse complement strand
TCCTCTGCCGTCCTTTTGATTGGGGTGCCGACCTGTTGATGCATTCCGCCACCAAATGGATCGGAGGGCACGGGGCCGCGATCGGAGGGCTGGTGGTCGAGAGCGGCCGTTTTGACTGGGAACAGAACGATCGCTTCCCAACCCTGACAAAACCTTACGCACCCTTTGGCGGGATTCAATGGTATCAGGAGTTCGGTCCCCAGGCCTTTGTCATGCGCGCCCGTTCGGAAGGAATGCGCGACTTTGGACCGGCAATGAGCCCCCAAAATGCGTTCTACCTGCTCCAGGGACTGGAAACCCTGCCGATGCGTATGCAGCGCCACCTGGAAAACACCGAAAAGCTGCTCGAATTCCTACAGTCCAGTGAGGATGTCAGCTGGGTATCTCATCCTACTCTGAAGGATCATCCGGATTTTGAAGTAGCCCAGAAACTGCTTCCAAAAGGAGCCGGATCCGTGATTGTTTTTGGAATTCAAGGAGGTCGAAAAGCAGGAGAAACGTTCATCAATTCAGTTCAGCTCGCATCCCATTTGGCCAATGTGGGAGATGCGAAAACCCTCGTCATTCATCCAGCCAGCACCACCCATGCACAGATGGATTCCGACACCATGAAAAAAGCCGGACTGAGTGAGGACATGATCCGTCTTTCAGTCGGACTCGAAGATCCCGATGACCTGATCAACGACTTCAAGCAAGCACTGCGCAGGGCACGTAAAGTGACCCAGTCATGAAAACTTGAAAATCCCATGCGATTCGAAATAGACGGAGAAACCATTTTTGCCACGACTGGAGGACGATCCTTTGATCCCAGCCAGCCTGTTTTAATTTTTCTCCATGGTGCTGGATTTGATCACAGTGTCTGGAACCTTCAAACTCGTTATTTTGCCCATCGTGGTTTTTCTGTCCTGGCAGTCGATTTTCCAGGTAATGGACGTTCCACCGGAAAGGCACCTTCTGACATTGGGAAACTGGCAGACTGGGTTCCGGGCCTGATGGATGGCGCAGGAGTCAAAGAAGCCAAGCTGATTGGACACTCGATGGGAGCCCTGGTGGCACTAGAATGTGCGGTGCGTCATCCACAGCGAATCCTTGGCATTTGTCTGTTGGGAGCTTCGGAAAAAATGCCTGTTCACCCGGATTTGCTCGAAGCTGCGAAGAAGAATGAGCCTTTGGCCTATGAACTGGTTTGTTCCTGGGGACACGGCCGGCGAGGTCATATTGGTGGAGCTCCCGTACCCGGAATGAGTCTGATGGGAGGTGGATTATCCCTGATGGCTTCAGTGCGTAAAGATGCCCTGGGGGCAGGATTGAAGGCCTGCCATGAATATTCTTCTGGAAAAGATACAGCACAGAAAGTTCACTGTTCCAGCCTTGTCATTACTGGTGCTGAAGACCGCATGACCCCTGCGTCAAAGGGGCGAGAATTGGCAGGGTTGATTCCTGAATGCAATTTGGAGGTCCTTCACCATTGCGGGCACATGATGATGCTCGAAGATTCAAAGGCCTGTCTGGATGCATTGAAACAGAACATCTGAATCCATCCGCAAGAAGCTTTGCCGGTTTTCATCGAATACATTCAGGTTGTGCTTGACTGGCTGGTACAACAGATCTACCTCCATTCAAACATAACCCTGGTTGCACTTTCTGTAATAGCCCTCCTCGTCGCAGGTCTGACATTGATCCAGTGCCTTCGGGCATGGAAGAATTTTTTAAGTAAAAGAAATCTGCTCAAAGAACTCCATGAACACCTACCCCCCTCCCAGGGTTCTTGAATTTCCTGAGGTTCATTATCCCGAAGGTTACCGTTCAACCCCGGTGATTGGGGGCAACTTCGGCATCACTGCTGGGTTGCCAAAGCTGGAAGACATCATTGAATGGCAGGAGGGACGTCGGCGGTTTACAAGGGGATATTACAGACTGGTTGAAGGCCCCCAGTTGTTTCAGTTGCAGCAGGGATTTTCAAAGCATTTCTCCGTACGTCATGCCGTAGCATTCAGTTCTCTGCAATCTGGTCTGCTCGAACTTTTGGAACTTCTGTTCAATCGGTTTGAGGAAATGAGGTTGAAGGTCATTCATGATCATTTTGATCCAGAGTTTTCATCTTTGGTCAATACCCTCCAGTCGCTTCGCCGTCCCGTCTCCTATTTTCCCAGTAACCTTGAAAATCCACTTCAAACTGTGGATCCAGGGAAGCAAGAAGTATTACTGATTGTACTCAAAGAACCCATTTCCTGGATAAGGAATCATTTTGATCTGCTCAAAACGGCATCTATTGAAAAAATCCCCACCGTAGTCTTTACAGTCTCCTTCAAGGAATTGGAATCCTTTCCCGAAAACGCGGATTATTGGGTTACCTCTTTAGCATCTTTCGATGATGGGACTGCCCTGAATGGAGGAATCGTGCTTGGAAACAAGGACCGGCAGATGACCGAATTGAGGGAAATCCGGAAAAAAAGAGGTAACGTACTTTCCTTGCGCAACGCCTCACTGATGATGGGAGACCTTCGGGTTTCTGGAAAGCTGCTTTCTCCCAAAATAGAACCCCGAAACTCCACCGCTTCAAAACAACAAGTCCTCGAACGTCTATGTCATTTGGAACACGCTGAGCATGGCTTGCTCTATCCATCCGGCATGAGCGCAGTGAGTTCTGTGATTTCGTTGCTGAGACGTCCAGACAAACCAAAAGTGATCGTCATCGGTCTTCTGTACACAGACACCTATGGGTTTTTAGAAAGCACCTATCGCGGGAAGAAAGACACCGCATTATATCTGAAGACGGATGATATTAAGGTGCTTGAGCAGTATCTGGATGATCAGACCGCATGCATCTTAACGGAAACGATCACTAATCCACTGCTCGAGATTCCGGATCTTGAAACCCTTGGCCAACTTGCGAGGAAATATCAAATCCCGCTGGTGATCGACAATACTCTGGCCACTCCCATCAACTGCAGACCTTTGGATTGGGGTGCGGATCTTGTCATTCACAGCACGAGCAAATACCTCAGCGGCGGCAACGATCATGGGGGTGGAGCAGTTCTGTTCCGTAAGGAACACTGGAAGTGGTCTTTCGAACACCATCACGATCAATGGGGCTTGGATCCATGGGAACCGGAAATCCAGATCCTTCAGCAAAATCTTGAAAATTTCGAGGAACGTATGTTGCGTTTCAATTTAAACGGGGATAAGGTTGCGAAATTTCTGAAAAATCATCCAGAAGTTGAAAAGGTTTATCATGGTTCTTTGGTTCAAAAAAAAGATCTTTCTCCAAAATGGCTTTCCGGTTTCGGAAGCGTCGTCAGTTTTACTCTTCGTTCTGGTGATCTTGAAAGTCTCAGACAGTTTTATGACCACCTTCCCGCTCCCCTGCTGAAAGCCCCGAGTCTGGGTTCCAATCAGACTCTTGTATGCCCCTATGCGTTGTTGGCTCATTATCATGAGCCCTCCTCCTTTTTTGAATATCACGGGATTTCAAAGCATTTAATCCGGCTTGCAGTCGGTTGTGAACAGGATCTTGATCCGATTATCGGGGCACTTGAAGAAGGACTGAACCAGACCCTGTAGGGATCGCATGGAACTCTTAAGTCCTAGACTGAGACTGCGTGAATGGCGTGTTTCTGATTTCCATAATTTTTCAAGACTGGCGAAAAATCCAAATGTGGTGCGCTGCATTGGTGATGGAAAGCTCTGGGATGACCAGCGGATCCGGAAATTCATCGAACGCCAGCAACAGTTGCAAAAAGTGCTGGGGCATTGCCTTTGGGTGCTGGAACTTCAGGAAGAAAAGGGGCTGATCGGATTCTGCGGGATCGCCCCTTTTGAGCCTCCTGGTTTTCTGGAAATCGGATGGTGGCTCGATGAAATCTGCTGGGGCCAAGGATATGCTACTGAAGCGGCGAAGCGAGTTTTATCCCATGCCACACAAGAACTGGGCATCAACCAACTCAGATCAGTCTCTCATCAGGATCATATACGCTCTCAGGCCATTATGCGTCGGATTGGAATGCGTCATGAGCGTGATGGACTACTGGGCATCTTTGGCAAAGAACCCAAGGATCTACCGATCCGGGTTTATGTTTATGAACACAAACCTAAGACTGAGTAGGTTTGTTCCAAGAAATAAGCATGTTTTGTCACTCAGCAGGACCTCACGGGATTCAATGCCGTGGTCCAAAAATCGCGCTTCCAACACGGATCATGGTGGCTCCTTCCTGAATCGCCCACTCGTAATCGGAAGTCATCCCCATCGAAAGCTGATCGATTTTGGGAGCGTCCAGGCTGGACCGCAATCGTTGCTGCATTTCCCTTAACTGGGCAAAAACCTTTCGAGTCTCCGCTTCCCCCTGGTTCGGTGCAGGCATGGTCATCAACCCGCGCAACTCCAGCATCTCCATTTTCATTATTTCCTCTGCAAGCGGCATTAACTGCTCCCAGTCTCCTAGGCCAGACTTGCTGTCTTCCTCTGAAAGGTTAAGCTGAATGAGTACTTTGATACTGGTTTTTTGTTCCTGACACAATCTTTCAAGTCGTTTTGCGAGTTCCAATGACTCCAGAGAATGGATCCATTGAAAACGTCCTGGACAGAATCGAGCTTTGTTTTTTTGAAGATGTCCAACAAGATGCCATTCCAGTTGGGAAAGATCATGGAGGTCNTCTATTTTTTCAATCGCTTCCTGAACCCGGTTTTCNCCAAAANTCANTTGCCCGGCCTTNAAAGCTTCACGTACTGCNTCAGCGGGTTTTGTTTTGCTGATGGCCNCCAGCCGTATTTCATCCAAACTGCGTTGCGCTTTTTCTGAGGCTTGCTGAATCGATTCATTTAAACGAAGAAGCCTTTCGTGAATCTGCACGTTCATCCTTTCGTAAAGCGTTTAAAAAACCGTCTTGGACTGGCGTTGTTCAAAATGGATCTCGTCAAGGAATCATGGCAAAGGAAATACCAGGCCGTTCAGAACGATCAGGTCCCTTGGACTCCCTTGGGGAAACCGCTTGAAGAGTGCAGGCTGGTTTTGGTAACAACCGGAGGAGTCCATCAAAAAAATGATACTCCCTTTGACATGACCGATTCCAATGGTGATCCGAGTTTCCGAATGATTTCAAGCCAGGCGAAGCCGGAGGAATTGATGATTACTCATGATTATTACGACCATCGTGATGCCGATCAAGACCTTAACCTTGTTTTTCCATGGCAGGTAATGCAGGAACTTGTCAACGAAGGAAAAATGGGTTCCCTTACGGATCAGTTCATTTCCTTCATGGGACACATCGATGGAACGTTGATTGAAACATTGGTCCAGAAAACTTCTGTTGCTGCGGCTGACAAAGTCCAGCAAATGCAGGCTGATATTGCCCTGCTTGTTCCCTCCTGAGGCCTTTGCAATCAGACGGTCGGTCTGGTCCAACGTGAAATCGAAAGCCGGGGCATCTCCACAGTCAGTCTGTGCATCAGCATTAAAATCTGTTCCTCAGTCAATCCTCCGAGGGCCTACCACCTCCGATACCCCTATGGCCATGCTCTTGGTGAACCTTTCCGTTCTGCTCAACAAAGGAGGATTGTGATGGAAAGTTTGAAACTACTGGAAACCGTAAAAGAACCAGGAACCATCGTGGACAGCCCTTTTCGCTGGAAAAGAGACCGATTTGAAGAAATGGAGGAAGGATTACCCTTTATTGAACGACACGACAAAGAATTGAGGAATTGAGGAATTGAGGAATTGAATCGGAATTGAATCGGAATTGAATCACAAAGGATTCAATGATCCTTGGTAATATTGTTTACTGTTGCAATTCCGCTTTCCAAAGCCCAACTTGTTTTTGGCGAGCCTCTTTTTCTGCTGCAATCAATTCTTCATGCTCTACTGGTTGTTCATCGGGAAGTAGGTAATACGACCAGCCATTACGGATCATCCAAAGATTGAGGTTGGTATCTCCAGACCAAACCGTTCCTTCCATCCTGTAGAGTTTTTCTGAATAATCATAATCGACACGAACGTTCCGGTTGTAAAAAATCTTTCCCATCTCAAAGACGACCTTTTTTTTGAACCAGGTATTGTATTCCTTCCCGAAACTGACGGATTGACTTGGTGAGACATATTTGAGCCAGACCCGGATTTCCTGACGGGGCAAATTAAGGCTTTGTTTGGACAACTTATAGGTCCATTTTCGAAATTCGGTCCGGCTATCGATTCTCACCCAAATACTTTCCGGATCGGTCATCCTGCCGAAAACACCATGCAGGATGGTAAGGTTGATCTTCCGTGCGTTTTTTTTCTCTTTACGGTCTTTCATACGGTTGAAAAGTTGGCTGCGAATGCTTTCCGTGTTGAAAAAGCTGTCCTCTTGCGCCCAGGCGTTTGGTACTAAAAGCAAAAGCATCATTAATAGGCTGACCGAATAGAGCTTGTTGGGAAAAGCCATGTAATTTTTTTTCATAAAACTCACTTTGCTGAGTGGCTTGGTAGTAGATCTCAAATTAGAATCATTTCCATGCAAAATCCATGTGATCTTCTAAGCCTTACAAGGCTTAAGGGCAAATAGATTGCACTTCCGAACAGGCTGTTTTTAAATATTCTTTCATGTCCACAGTTAAACCCACCCGTTTCAGACCTCAGTCAATTTGAAGTTGAGGTGCTTTCAAACTCAAAACCAGAATTCGTGAAGTTTTATACAAAACTCTTTCCTTCAGGAAGTCTTAAGATCCGGATTCCAAACTCCTGGGGTATGGCCTTCGCCTTAATCCAGGTATTTCTATGGATCTTTTTCAGTTGTCCTGTCTATGCGAAAAGCCCGGTAAATATCGAAACACTCAGTTATGTGCATGACCCTGAATCCGGAGATTTTATCTACCATGACGCCTTGATCACCTGGGAAGACATGACCTTGGAGGGGACTGAAATCCGGCTGGATCCAGAACAGAACACTGCCATTGCTGAAGGATATGTTCGTTTCAAACGTGAAAATTTGTTGGCGGTTATGGACCGTCTGGAGATGGATTTGGAAACCAGAACCGGTGTTTTTTACAACGCCATCATGTACGACTCTGAAAACCGAGCCTATATGACTGCAGATGAAGTGCAATGGCTGGGAGAAAGTCACTTTGTTTTGAATGAGTGCAGTTTTACCACCTGTAACCCTAAAAAACCTTTCTGGGAAATTAGTGGAAACCAGGTTGATTATAGACATGAAAATTTTGGTTCCAGTGAACACACCATTTTAAAGATCAAAGGGATCCCGGTATTTTATTTTCCTTTCCTGGCCTGGCCCACCACGAGCAGCCGCAAGTCAGGTTTTCTGGCACCCGGGTTTGGACAGGATACGAGTAACGCTGAAAAATTCGACCTTGGTTACCGGATTGGAATCCCTTACTTTTGGGCTTTTGATAAAGAGCATGATTTAACCTTCCAGTATGAGTGGGTAGAAAAGAGAGGCTATGGACTGCATGCAGAATATCAATATGCCTTCGAGGAAGGAATGTTCGGTCAACTACAGTTCCGAAGGTATTTCGAGAGAGATCCACGTGACCCTGAGAAGGAAGCCGGCAGTCTTGCTGCAAACAGTATCTCCGAAAAGGACTTGCGCCCTGAACGTTATAAACTGGTTTACAACCATAACCAACGGCTTGACGAAAGAAGCCGGTTGATTGTCAGCAGCTTGAATTACAGCGACGGACAGTTTGAAAAAGAGTATGAACGAAACCAAAACCCTAGTCTGACAGCTCAAAAATTTAGCGGCTCAGTGAATCGACAATTTGAAAAAGGGAGCGTTACGCTTTCTGTCTCAAAGCATGAAAAATATTTGGAGGAAGCCCTCCTCAATCGTCAAACCGATGATCAGACCACTGTCCAACAGCTTCCAGCTTTGAGTTTTCAATATGCTCGAGTTTTCTGGAAATCCGGTTCCCAATCGGCCTCTGCGAACGCCTCAGGCAGCCTGATCCGTTACTTCCGGGAAAAAGGGTGGAACGGGATTGGTGCAACGACAACACCACGAATCAAATATTATTTCCCAGCCACCAGCTTTGCCAAAGGAAGTCTAGGCATTGGCAGGCGTTTTTCCCGATACCAGGTCTGGAGTACGACTCGACCTGCATCAGAAGACGAATACGGGTTCGAAATCAATGAAGCTCAGGCGGAACTGAACACGACGATTTCTCGCCAGTTTGTCCGGGAAAGAGGAATTTTTACCCGTCTCAAACATCAGATTGTGCCGCGCCTTCAATATGATTACATCGAGGATGTAGAGCAGACATCGGCTTCAGGAATCCCTTTTGGCAGTCTTATTTCAACCCGGAGACTCGCAACCCTCAGAATAGAGAACACCCTTTTAGCAAAACGTCGTTATATGGAAAAGCCTGCTGTCCTGACGGGACGTTCACTGAATCGTCTCAGGCACTCTCGCTTTGGGCCGCAGTTGGTCCAGCGTCTGGAAGTGCTGAAAGACAGGGTCTATCCTTCTGAAATGGATCTGTTGGAAGCCTTGGAAGAGGTTCTTGGAAGAAAGCTTCCTTCCCAGGAACGTGATGAATTGATGTCATTTGCTGAAAAAGGAGTTGTTCTCCCGGGATCACGAATCACAGAACGTCCCAGCCGTGAAGGGCCTGCCTGGACACTAGCGAGTCTGAATTTGATTCAGCATTACGATTTGCTGAAGCAAGATCCCGATTTTCAATCTAAGGGACCTGCACCAAAAGGTAACGAAACTCCCGCTGGAAAACCCCTGCTGCCACTGAGAACCGATGTCAGAATTCATCCTGGCCCTCAGCTCTCACTGAGTTATTTTAATCGTTATGATCATTTGAAGAGACGGATTCTTGAATTCTCTGCCAACGTTGAGGTCGGGGTCAGTGCCTACAATAAAGCAATGGTCAGTTTTAGAGAGAACGAGGCCGCTTATGAAGATCCTTATGGAACTTCGGTATCTGCAGGAAAGACCTTCGGGTTCGGTCAGACAGTGGAATTCAGTGACAGGCTAGCCCTGGGTTATGCCGGAACCGTTGATCTTGATGCAGAAAGTTCTGCTTTCCGGCGGCGGCTCAGTTCGGCAAGTGCCAATATCGATTACCGGCCGAATTGCTGGGATATTGGCTTAAATTTGAATGAATCGAGAGATAAAACCGTCACCAGTTCCGGTAAAAAAGAGGAATATGTAGAGCGCAGCCTTTTACTGACCTTCAAGCTCGGTGGAGCAGACCTTCCTGAACAGCCTCTGCACAAAATACTCGCGAGATGATGACACTAGAAAGAATCGTAATGAATCTTGTTTTACCCAAACAAAAAATAATTTATGTATTGAAGGAGATTTACCAGTCAGGGCTTTCCAAATTGGAATGCAAAATTATTTTATTAAGCCTTTTGATGATTCAGGTACTTTTGGGAAGTCCTCATAAAATTTTGGCTCAAACAGAAAAATCTTCCACGTCTTTAAAAACCGAATCCAGTCTTGTGGAAACCCGCCGTGCCTACCGTGAACCATCATTCTTAAAGCAGGGCAGCGGACTGAGATGGCAAGGGGTTTTTTTTGGAGTCGGTTTTCGTCACCTCCGATTTACGCTCGGGAATGGAACTGAGGTGGTCAGCAACCAACCAGATCTTAACGGAATAGGATTCCAGATTGGGTTACTACAAGAGAAACTGACTTACGAATACGAAAGACAGGTTTCCATCATCGATACCGGAAAAACACTCAGCTTCCAGAATGACTCTGGGACCAGACTGGAAAGCATCCAAAATACCTTGTTGTTTTCATGGTATCCCAGATTGATGAGAGACCTTCACGGACAGCTTGGCGTGGGCCTGCAGAGCAGTCGTACCGGATTTGTGGGTTCAGGCAGTTCATCTGGGGTTCATTCTGAAACTGCAATCCAACTCAATCTGGGAGGAGTGTATTTTGCGACTAGGAATCTAATGCTGTCTCTTCGAATTTCACAAAGTTGGCATCTTCCTCTGAGCCGTTCCGAAAGCAATCCGATGTTGAAAAACAGTCAGATTCAAACTCTCTTTCTCAATTATTACTATCCCCTCTAAAACCTACTCCGCAGGCACCAGTTTCAAGAAATGCTTTGATTCTCTCATCTTCCCATCCCAGTTCCCTGAGGGTGGACAAGGTGTCGGCTCCCGGGATTTGACCGGAAAATCCAGAATTCACAGGAGTCTTTGAAAAACGAAAAGGGGAGGAGATTTGTAGAATGAGGTCTCCTTCTTCATTTGGCACCTTTTTGATCATCCCGCGCTCCTGAAGTTGTGGGTGATTTGCTGCTTCAGACATTGTGAGTACCGGTTCCACACAGGCATCCAACATTTGGAAAATTTCTACCCATTCCTGGAAATATTTTCTTTTGAAACCTGCACGTAATTTTTCTTTGAGTCTGTTCTGTGATTTCGCATCATCCAGGTGGCTGTTCTGCTCTTCAGGGATTCCCATCTGGAGACAAAGCCGTTTCAGGAAAACAGGTTCTAGGCTTCCGACCGAAATCCAACGCCCATCCAGGGTTTCATAATAATCATATAGCGTTCCTCCATTCAACATTCCGTTTTCTGCTGAAGGTTCTTCGGCACCACTGAGCCATTCGGCTCCTGCCAAAGCATGCATGCTGAAAACAGCATCGGTCATGCTCAAATCAATGTGCTGCCCTTCTCCGGTCTGCTGACGGTGTATGACAGCAGCCAGGACTGCCATGGCCATGTGATAAGATCCTCCTGCGATATCGGCCAGTTGGAATCCAAAAGGAACAGGTCCGGAATCTTTTCTGCGGCTGGTTTCACTTAAGCCTGAAAGTGCGAGGTAGTTGATATCATGTCCGGCTCGATCCCGGTAAGGGCCTGTTTGGCCATAACCGGTAAGGGAGCAGTAGATCAATTTGGGATGTTCAACTTGTAGTTGTTCATAACCAAGTCCCAGTCGTTGCATGACTCCGGGGCGGAACTGTTCCAGCAAAATGTCATGACTCTCCAGCAATTGATCCACCAACTGGAGGGAATCCGGAACTTTGAGATCAAGGGAGATGCATCTTTTGGAACGGTTGACGGTGGCATGTGCTGCGGAAACGGAACCAGCACGTTGCCTCATTTCGCGGACCAGATCTGGACGGCCAGGAGCCTCGACACGAAGCACCGAGGCGCCAAGATCTGCCAAAATCATGCTGGCAAATGGCCCCGGAAGGAGGGTGGTAAAATCAAGAACCTTCAGGCTGGCCAGGGGTCCGGCCATCGTTCAATCCAGTGCAATGACGGCCTCACCAACCAGGGACTGTTCTCGTGGGGTTTCAGCGGTGAGTTCCAGGCGGACACGGTTTTCTCCGGATTCAGTGAATTTTTCCGTAATTTTTCCACGACAGGTGACGGTATCACCCACGAGGGTCATCGCGGTGAATCGGGTTTTTAGTTCCCGAACAGATTCCTGAGAAACCCAGTTGGTGACCAGTCTGCCGAGGTAGGCCATTGAAAGCATCCCATGAGCGATCACATCATCCAGTCCCGATTCCTTAGCATAATCAATGTCTACATGGATGGGATTGTGATCTCCAGAAGCCCCACAATAGAGAGCCAGAGTATGACGGGTAATCGGTTCGGTGGAAAGTGATGGAATTTCGTCCCCAACCTGAACAGATGCATAAGATGGTTTTGACATGAATCCCTTTCAATTCCTGATGACGTAGTTAGTTGTTGTTTCTGCAACTTTGACCCCGTCCTGATTGATGAAATCATTTTTGGTGAGGATGAATTCAAGCTTGCCGTTTTTCTTGTCATAAATGTCCACCACCTTTTTTTTAACGCTAATTCTGTCTCCGGCATAAACTGCAGCATGGTAGACAAAACCTTGTTCACCATGGAGGAGTTGTCCCAAGTTACAACCAAACAGTTGGACCAAATCCTGAAGATCCACTGCATCAACTTCTAGCATGAATACAAAAGTCGGTGGCGCTGGCAGGGTAGGATGACCTGCTGACTTAGCCGCTTTAAGATCACTGTAGATAGGATTCTTTTCTCCAATCGCCTTAGCAACAAAACGCAATCGACCTTCTTCCACAGGTAAGGTCACAGTTTTAAACTCATAACCAATCAGTTTTTTATCAATCATTCTTTAACCCATTTACGCAAAAAATTAGTAATAATTGGATTGTTATTAAATACAGCGACCTCCATCGACTTCCATACAAAGACCCGTAATCATTTCTGCTTCCTCCGAACAAAGAAAAAGTGCCGCATTTGCCATGTCTTTAGGAAGGCTGAGTCTCCCCAAGGGAATGGTTGAGATAAACTGTGCACGTTTTTCGGGAGTATCTTCTCCCATAAAAAGGTGAAGCATCCCCGTTTCACCGGCCACTGGATTGATGGCATTGACACGGATTTTATCCGGAGCCAATTCAATGGCCATCGCTTTCGTTGCGGTCATCATTGCGCCTTTGGATGTATTATACCAGACCAGCCCTGGCCGGGGTCTGACTCCGGCAGTCGAGGCCACATTCAGGATCACCCCGTAACCCTGTTTTTTCATCAACGGAACCACATGTCTTGCACTCAGAAAAACTGATTTGACGTTGACCGAAAAAATACGTTCGTACTCTTCCTCGGTTACCTCAGTCATCGGACGGTTACGATGAGTTGTCCCAGCATTATTCACCAGAATGTCTAATTTTCCGAAACGATACAAACTCTGCTGAACCATCTGAGAAACATCTTCATCGCTGCTGACATCCGCTTCCATGGCAAATGCGGATTCTCCAATTTCATTTGCCACCTGCACAGCGGAATCATGATTGATGTCAATGACTCCCACTCTTGCACCCTCAAGGGCAAACCGGGTTGCGATGCCCCGACCAAAACCTGACCCGGCACCGGTGACAATTGCTGTTTTATCTTTGAGTCTCATGTTCATCCATGATGAATGGCTATGGTTTTCGTGACTGAAAAACCATAAAGTGCTTCGAACCCTTTTTCACGTCCGTGCCCGCTTAATTTAACTCCTCCGAAGGGAAGCTCTACCCCTCCTCCGGCACCGTAATTGTTGATGAAGACCTGACCGGATTTAAGTCTCTTGGCAACCCTCAGTTGACGACCTCCATCCCGGGCCCAGACCCCTGAGACCAAACCGTAAACCGTGCTGTTCGCGAGTTCAATGGCTTCCTCCTCTCCTTCGAAAGGCATGGTGACCAGAAGTGGTCCAAACACTTCTTCCTGGGCCAGACTGTGTCGGGGGGGCACACTTCCGACCATGCAGGGGGCCAGATAGTTCCCTCCTTCAGGCGCATCTTCGACGATGCTTCCTTCCGCAAGGAATTCAATCCCATCCTGACGAGCTCTCTGAAGAAATCCCTCCACCCTTTCTTTCTGAGTTTTGCTGATCAAAGGACCGCATTCGAGATCGTGTAATGCGGGACCAGCACGAAGCGCTTTGATGGCCTTGGCCAGTTTTTCAGAGAGTTCCTCGAAAACTGGTTTTTCAATGAGCACCCGGGTTGCGGCGGAACACGTTTGCCCTGCATTCTGAATGGCTGCATTGACCAGAAAGGGGAGGGCTTTTTCCAGATCAGCATCGGCAAAAACCAACTGGGGGGATTTTCCTCCCAATTCCAGGGTGACGGGTACTGCACGCTGTGCTGCTTCCTTCTGGACCTTTATCCCGATCTCCGTGGAACCGGTAAAAGAATAGTGGTCCACCCCTGGGTTTTTTAAAAGGGCTTCACCGGCTTCTTCACCCAAACCCGGAACGATGTTGAAGACCCCTGCAGGAAATCCTGCTTTTTGGCTCAATTCTCCGATTTTCAAGGATGTCAGGGAAGCTTCTTCACCCGGTTTGAGCACGCAGGCATTGCCCATGGTCAGGGCCCCGCCGATGGTACGTCCAATGATCTGCATCGGATAATTCCAAGGGATGATATGTCCTGTCACTCCATGTGGCTCCCTCAGGGTAAGAACGGTATAACCTTCGAGGTAGGGAATGGTCTGACCATGGATCTTGTCCACTGCTCCGGCATAAAACTCGAAATATCTGGCACAGGCCCGGACATCAATCCGTGACTGGCGTAGAGGTTTGCCGACATCCCTCGATTCGAGCTCTGCCAGTTCCTCTTCATGTTCCAAAATCTGCTGGCCCAATGCGTGGAGAAGCCTTCCCCGTTCCACAGGGATCATCCGGCCCCACTCTCCGTCTAAAGCCGCTTGAGCAGATTTGACTGCTTTTTCCACATCTTCGGCTTTGCCTCGAGCAATTTTCGAGAATTCTGTTCCGTCACTGGGATCTGTCACAGAAAGGCAATCCCCAGATTCAGGATTTTGCCATTTTCCGTCTATCAGAACTTTTCCTTCCAATCCAGGATTCCTTATTTTTGAGGGTTTTTATTTTTCCCTGCGGTCTTCCAACCGGACCAGCAGACTGGAAGTATCCCAGCGTCTGCCTCCCATCGCCTGGATTTCAGAATAAAACTGATCCACCAAAGCGGTCACCGGAAGATGCGCTCCGTTGGATCGTGCTTCTTCCAGGGTAATGCCCAGATCCTTGCGCATCCAGTCTACCGCGAACCCATGATTGTATTCTCCTTCGTTCATGGTTTTGTAACGGTTTTCCATCTGCCAAGATTGCGCGGCACCTTTTGAAATCGTTTCAATCACAGCCTCCACATCGAGCCCTACGGCCTTTGCGAAGTGGATTCCTTCCGACAAACCCTGGACCAATCCTGCAATACAGATCTGGTTCACCATCTTTGTCATTTGCCCATAACCGGATGGACCGAGAAGTTTGATCATTCTGGAGTAGGCGTCCATCACGGGTTGAGCCCGTTCAAAGGCTGCTGGATCACCTCCGACCATGACCGTCAGCATCCCGTTCTCTGCGCCCGCCTGTCCTCCAGAAATGGGTGCATCAAGAAATGAAAATCCCTGTTCAGCAGCATTTTCAGACAGTTCCCGAGTGACCTTTGCGGAAACAGTGGTATGGTCAATGAACACCGAACCTTGACTCATTCCTGAAAAGGCTCCATTCGTTCCACAAGTAATTTCACGAAGATCATCATCATTCCCCACACAAGCCATGACGAAATCGGCCTCTTTTGCGGCATCCGCTGGAGTGGATGCTTTCATCCCTCCATATTCCTGAACCCATTGCTCAGCCTTGGAGGCTGTTCTATTATATATAGTTACCTGATGTCCTGCTTTTTTCAGATGCCCTGCCATGGGATAACCCATCACTCCCAAACCGATGAATGCTGTTTTACTGCTCATTGTCAAATACTGGTGCTGGTTTCAAAAAGTTGCTGAAAAGAAATTATTCCCATAATCCATTAGAATTCAGATACGGTGCTTTTAAACCAATCCTGATTTTACAAATTTGAAAAGGAAATCACTCCTAAAAAATTCTTATTTTGGAAATCGATTTTATTTAAACCTAAAATACGCAGTCTAATTTGAAGCATTTAAATGACAAGCCTGTTATCCAAAATACTCCTATGATTTTCGGCAGAATGCATTGATTTAACTGGACTTTGTTAAGTCTTTTCATCTATGTTGATTTCTTTTTGAAGGCAAGAGTATTTGGAAAAAAACAGATAGATCCCATTTCGACATCGAAACAATGCTCAAAGGATCAGCAGGCTTGGAAAACGATAGCAGATTCGTTAAGAACTTGGAAAACAGGGAATTTGCTAAAGGGTTCCTTATTCGAAAAATTTAAACTTTGTGTTCCTTGAGATCCAGCAAGGTGTTTACGGTCGATGTTGTCATTGCCGCTGCCGGCAGTGGGAAACGCATGGGAGCGGGGCGTAACAAACTATTGTTGAATCTGCAGGAAGAAAAAGAGGTTGTTGAAAATTCTCCAGAGAGAATATCAAGTGAAACAAAAGGCCTGACACTTCTGGAATATGGACTGAAAGCCTTCCGGCAATTTCCAGGAATCAGAACTGTTTTTCTTGTAGTTTCCAGTTCAGACCGACCGGTACTCGAACCTTTGCAGGAGCAGGAGGGATTGGTTCTTGTGGAAGGAGGGAAGAGAAGACAGGATTCGGTTCATAAAGCACTGGAACAAATCGATCAAAATGATGAACCTCCTGATATGGTTCTGATTCATGATGGAGCAAGGATATTCTGTACAGAAGAGCTGATTGAACGTGTCCTTAAGGGTTGCCGCGAAAAGGGTTCGGCGGTTCCAGTCATCCCCCTTCAGGATACGGTGCGAAAAATCTTGCCTAGAGAAGGAGCAACCAATGGGGTCATGGAATCATGGCAGAGGTCATTCAGTGAAGCTGATTTAACATGTGAACTTTTGGACCGAAGTGAGCTTTATGCCGTACAGACTCCGCAGGGTTTCCGCTTTGAGGATCTTTGGAAAGCATCATTAAAATCACAAAAAGAAAACTGGGAAGTTACGGATGATGCGTCCCTACTAGAAAAAACCGGCAAATCAATCCATCCTGTTCCGGGAGAGGCGGGAAACTTGAAAATCACGACCTCCGAAGATTTGGCCTGGGCTCGGTGGAAATTTCAATCTGCATGAAGTGATGGTCTCTTGTTAAACAAACCTTTTATATTTGTTTTGAACATATCTCGGTGTCTTTCCGTAAAATGGCCATTGCCCCTCCATGGCTGGTTGCTTCTGTTGTTGCTGATCGTTCCCTTAGCACCCCAACACGTAGAAGCAGCAGGGAAGAAAGATAAAGTCACCATCAATCTTCCTCAGAATCTGGTTCTCAAGGAATTCATCAAGATCATCTCGATGCGGACCAACACAGTTTTTGTGTATCAGGAGCAGATCCTGCGTGGACAGATGTCGATCACTGCTCCACCAAATTTTCAGGTCACTGCGGAAGATGCATTTTTCTTCTTTAAAAAAATCCTTAAAACCCAAGGACTTGCGATGGTCCGAAGGGAGGGAAGCAACGTGGTGGAAATCATTCCAGCAGCAGAAGCACGATTTAAGAGGCTTCCTATCAGCACGGATGAGGAAGGGGTAGGTGCTTCAGGAGGAAATTATGTGATGCGTCTGATTCCTGTCCGGCATAGTGATCTCAAACGGATTCAAGCCGCCTTGCAGCCGATCTTTTCTAAAACAGGGGTGATGCTCGTCTATGAACCACTGGATGTGTTGATCGTGATTGATGATGCTGCAAACATTGAACGCATCGTGGAAATCATCGACGCTCTGGATGTTCCTCTTCCAGAGGGACTGGAAAAGACCGTGACCTTTCACAGAGTTCTTCACAACAATGTTGCTGAAATCCACAAAACCGTATCCGAATTGTTTGCCAATCTGACCCTGAAGGGGAAACCCTACCAGTTCAAGCTTCTGATCGAAAATAGGCTGAATGCCCTGTTCATCATTGCCACCCAAGAAGTTACCAATACCATCATTAATTTCATTGAAGAGGTTGATGTACCGGTGGAGGGAGCCAGCACCACCATTCACGAGTTACGCTACACCGAACCAGGAAAAATTGTTCCGCTGATCACAACTGTTTTTCCTAAAACTGCATCCATCAACATCGTTCCCTTTGCTCCGTTGAATGCTCTGGTCATCATTGCCAATCCGGTGACCACGTCTCAAATCATTGAACTGGTGAATCAAGTGGACATTCCACGCGGAGACATGCAGGTTAAATTGCATCCCCTCAAACATTCCTCGGCAAAGATCATCGCCCCACTACTTTCAAAAATCTTTTCAGATCGAATCGTTGCTGGAAAAGGAGAAGGAAAGGCTGCTGCAGGGAGCCCGGTCAAGATCATTCCAGAATCGCGGCTGAATGCACTGATTATCATTGCAGATCGGATGGAAACAGAAAGGGTGCTCATTCTGGTGAACAAACTGGATGTGCCCCAATCGATTTCAGGAGAAACGCAACTGAGGCTGGTGCAGTTGGAATATACTTCTGCTAAGCGCATGGCCCCCTTGTTGTCAAAGATATTTTCCGATCGGATTGTTGCAGGCAAAGGAGAAGGCCAGGCGACCCCTGGAAGCCCGATCAAAATCATTGAGGAAACTAGGCTGAATGCTTTGATAATCATCGCCGACCGCCTGGAAATCGAAAGGATCATCGGGTTGATCAAACAACTCGATATCTTCCAGGAAAGCGGCAAAGTGCAAAGCAACTTTAAACTTTATCAGCTCAAACATGCTGTCGCCAAAGACATGGCCCAGCTTTTGAAGGAAGTTACAGGTAAGATCACGGAGGTTGCACGTAAGGATGAGGAACCTAAGCCAGGAGCTGTTCAAGAAGGGCAAAAAGCATCGAATTCTGGATCAGACATTCAAATCAGTTCAGATGAAGCTACGAATACTCTACTGATTTTTGCTCCGGCAGACACATTCGAAACGCTGGACCGAATTATCGCAGAACTGGATGTTCCAAGAATGCAAGTCTATGTCGAGGCTCTAGTGATGGAAGTAACTCTTTCAAAAAGCCTAGATTTTGGAATCAATTGGAAAGCTGCGGGAGCGTCAAATAACAATCGTGTTATCACAGGAGGATTTCCAACTGGAGGAAGTTTTGATACAGCATCTGCTGCGGCAGCATCCGGTGGAGCGAATCTTGGTTATTTGAATGCAAATACCATCAGTATTGGTGGAAAAGATTACTATTCTTTTGGAGCATTCATCAATGCATCCAAAGGTGACACCGATGTAAACATTCTGGCCAATCCACAGGTATTAATGATGAATAATGAGGAGGCATTGCTTAATGTTTCCTCAAATATACCCATTGGTACCAAAACGGTGACAGATGCCAATCAACTGACAACGACCCAATTTGAATTCAAAGACGTCGGTACAAAAATTACCATAAAACCTCAAATTAGTGGTGCAGACAGTATCAGACTCCAAATCAGTCAGGAATCCAGTCAGGTTTCTACAGAAAGTGTATTGACTCAGCAGGCTATAACAACGTATAAACGTGAGTTGAAAACGTCAGTAGTTGCAGGAAATGATGAAATCGTGGTGCTTGGGGGGTTGATTGATGAAAAACGCAATCGCTCAGAAAGCAAAATACCAGGATTTGGGGATCTTCCCCTAATTGGTTGGATGTTTGGTACAAAGTCGAGTTCGGTGAATAAAACCAATCTCTTGCTTTTCATCCGACCCACAATTATCAGATCTCAGAAAGACCTGATTCGTGTTACTACCAGAGCACGAACACGATACGAAGAACTAAAAACGGATAACAATGTTACCGAAAAAGTACTCAAAGATCTAAATCTGTCTCCACCTTCGAGCATTGGAGATCAAATTCCGGAAGGGACTCTGGAACCAGCCGATTAATCACAACTGAGAAAAGTGATGGAACACACAGAAACACGCATGGATGCGTTGAATCTCTTCCCCAATCCTGAAAATCCTCTGGAAATCAAAATCCCTCTTTTTGAGGGTCCACTTGATTTGCTTCTACATCTGATCAGGAAAAAAGAAGTTTCAATAGCCGAGGTTCGGCTCTCTGAACTGACGTCGTCCTACCTTTCCTATCTTGAAATGATGCAGTCCGTGAATTTGGATATTGCCGGGGAATTTTTGGAAATTGCAGCAACTCTGATCCTGATCAAGTCTCGTCAGCTACTGCCAAAACCGATCGAGGAAATCGATGAGGAGGAGGTAGAGAATCCTGAAGAAATTCTGCGGATGCGTCTGTTGGAATATCAACGATTCAAGGACGCAGCCTTTGAGATTGGTTCTAGGGATGTACTTTGGCGGGATATCTTCACCCGACCTGAAACTGAGGAATTTGTTTCAGATGAAAACGAAAAAAATCCTGAATTCGAGGATGTTTCTGTATTTGCGCTCATGGAGGCGTTTCAGCAGGTCATGGCTCGTCGACCTAAGATTACACGACATGTGGTAGAAACAGAGTCTTTAAGAATCGAGGACCGCATCGACCAGATGATTCAACTCTTTAACCAGAGACCCAGGATTCTTTTTGAGGATCTCTTTGAAAACATTGACCAACGTTCCTGGTTGATTCTGACTTTCATGTCCCTGCTTGAAATGGTTAAAATCCGTCTGATCACCCTGATCCAGTTGGAACACCTAGGCCCAATTCACTGTACCATCCATGAGGATTTCCAAGGTAACCTCAAATCATGGTACGAACTTCAGGAAAAGGAGGAACCTGTCGAGAATGCAGGTTTACGTTTGGTGAGTTAAAGTAAGCCTTGTTTTTTAATCCTTTCCATGAGCCTTGAGCTGAAGAGAAATGCGGGTTTTCAGTAACTCGTTCTCTATGCTTCCCGACGTCTGATAAATGCAGGGATGTCGAGATTTTGTTTGAATTCAGGATCGTTACGTTTGTCTGCCCATTCCGGGAAAAAAGGACCTTCTTCCGGAACAGATTCCGAATCATAGTTTGTTTTTGAATGCATGGAGAGAGCTTCCACAGAGTCATCAATAGATACTTCAGATGGGTTGTTTTCTGTTGATGTACTTGCGACAAATGCAGGCTTCCAAGAATCAGATTCGAATCCCTTATTTTGATCACCCTCAGATGATGAACTGAAATCTCCTGTTTCCTCCTCTGGGTCATCGTCTCTCAAAGAATTATTGCTTTCTGAATGCGCCCATGAAGAATCAGTGGATGGCAAATCTGCTTCCTCTTCTTCTGCCACGACTGTTTCGTTGCTGTGAGACGTCGTTTCTTCCATTTCTGTGGTTTCAGTCTTTGCTTCTGAGAAATGATCCCATCGTTCCGTGGAAATACTTGCCGCCGACGCTTCGGCCAGCGAAAGGTACGCCGGAGCATTGGTTGAAGTTTGTGCTACTGCTGGAATCTCTTTTGGAAGATCCATTGCAGTGCTATTGGGTTCTGAATTTTGGGTTTCAGAAAATGAAATAGCTTTATCCCTTGAGAATGAATCAGTTCGTGGAGAATCTGCTTCACGCTCCTCAAAACCGGTAGCAATGACAGTGATCATGATCTGGTCTTCCAGTTCTGAGTTAATTGAGGCACCCCAGATGATGATGGCATCTTCGTGCCCCTGTTCCTGGATATAATTGGACGCTTCCGTAACTTCGTGTAGAGTCATCGTTTCGCTTCCAACAACGTTAATCAGGATCCCCCTGGCACCGTCAATTTTGCTGTCACTCAGGAGTGGGCTATGGATCGCATGTTCGGCTGCAGTCCTTGCCCGGTTTTCTCCGGAAGCCACGCCCGTGCCCATCACTGCTTTTCCCTGATCTTCCATCACAGTCCGAACATCGGCAAAATCCAGGTTCACCATACCGTCTCTGGTAATGAGATCGGAAATCCCCTGGATTCCTTGACGAAGTACGTCATCCGCATAGCCGAAAGCTTCAATCATCGGAGTACGTTTGTCTATCACACCGAGCAGGTTGTCATTAGGAATCACAATCAGGGTATCAACGTTTTTTCGAAGTTCTTCAATTCCTTCCTCTGCAGCCTTGCGTCTTCGTCTTGCTTCAAATCCAAAGGGCATCGTCACCACTCCAACTGTCAGGGCTTGTGCTTCCCGGGCGGCCTTGGCAATGACTGGTGCTCCACCGGTCCCGGTGCCTCCACCCATACCTGCAGTAATGAAAACCATATCCGCACCCTGAATGGTATCCCGAACCTGATCTATACTTTCAAGGGCAGCAGTTTGGCCGATTTCCGGCTTTGCACCGGCCCCGAGCCCACGAGTGGAATCGGCCCCAAGTTGGAGTTTGAGAGATGCATTTGATTTACGAAGATCCTGAAGATCAGTATTGGCGCTGATGAATTCAACTCCTCTGACATCCAGTTCGATCATCCGATTGATGGCGTTCCCTCCACCACCTCCAACTCCAATCACCTTAATGTTCGGAGTGTCATCACTCACCGTTTGAATGTTTGAAAAATTCAGCATCCTGCTTCCTCCTTCCGAAAGATTGGAGTTATCCGCTTCCATTTAGTGCGGTGATTGTGTTTGTTTGAAAATCCATTAAACAGTTCCATTTTTGTCTTCTTTTTCATCTTTAAGTCTGATGATTCCTAGAAAAAATCCTGCATCCAGTCTTTCATCCTTCTGGAAACCTTGTGAAAAAGGTTGGTTTCGTCTCCGACAAAATTCAGTTTGCCCTGATTACTCGTGATTCCGTAGCGAACCAGTCCAACACTAGTGGCATATTTAGGGGAATAGATCAGTTCTTTCAAACCTGAAATATGTTCTGGAAATCCTACACGGACCGGCATATTTAATACTTGATGGGCCAACTGGTCCACTCCAGGCATGATGCAGGATCCTCCGGTGATGACCACCCCGGAGGCCATCAGTTTATGATAATGGGTTTTTTCGATTTCACGTCCAATCAGTTCAAAAATTTCTCGGAAGCGGTCTTCAATGATTCCTGCAAGGACCATTTTTTTCATCTGACGGTTGTTTCTTCCTCCAACACTAGGAACGGCGATCATCTCACTCTCATCTGTCATTTCCGAAAGCGCTATGCCATTGCTGTGTTTGATTTCCTCAGCCTCTTGAAGTGGTGTGCCCAGACCGATGGCAATATCATGAGTCAGATGATTTCCACCCAACGCAAGTACGGCAGTGTGGACGATGCTTCCCTCTGAATAAATGGTGATGTCGGTGGTGCCTCCTCCAATATCGACCAAAACCACCCCGACTTCCTGTTCATCGGGGCTGAGGACAGCCTGGCTGGAAGCAAGTGGCTCCAGGACAATGTCTTCGACATCCAATCCTGCCTGGTTACAGCATTTTATGATGTTTTGTGCGGATGTAACGGAACCGGTTACGATGTGGACATTCACCTCCAGTCTTGCTGCGGCCATTCCCAAAGGATTCTGTACCCCGTCCTGATCGTCAACAATGAATTCTGAAGGTAAAATATGGAGGACTTCACGATCATTGGGGATCAAGACCTGAGCTGCATCAATGACCCTTCTTATGTCTTCCTCAGTGACGGTACGGTTGTGATACACCGTAACCATACCCCGGCTGTTCTGTCCCCGTATATGATGCCCGGCAATACCGGCATAGACACTGTTGATTTGTTCACCGCACATCAGTTCACATTCTTCAACAGCTTTCTTGATCGACTTCACCGTCTTTTCAATGTTGACGACCACTCCCTTGCGCAATCCCTCAGATTTCGCTGTGCCGACTCCTACAACATTTAAAGTTTCTTTGCTGTCACTCTCTACCGCGATCGCACAGATCTTGGTCGTCCCGATATCGAGTCCAACGGTAAGGTTATTGTATTTTGTGCGTGACGGCATCCATGCTCCTCACTGGGGAATTCTCCCGTCCCAAAAAGGGATTTTGTGCAGTTGAAGTAACTAAATTGGAAGGGTTTTTTGTCCTACATCCATGTAAAACTCGTTTCGGAACATTAAGATTTCATGCGCCGAATTGAAAATTATTAGTAATCATTACGTGCTGGGGTAAATTTTGTCAACCCTTATTTCAATATTTTTTCAAAAAAACCGAATTTTATAAGTGATTTGAGCTAATTTTTACTCCGTAGTCAATTTTATAAAATTTAAATTTTAAAAAAACATCATTACAGCATGATTTTTTATATTATCTTTGAAATCTACATTCCTTACCATCCAATCTGCGTGTCTGATAAGGGGAACAGCTATAATTTCGTGCTTGAAAAATTCCACAATAATAAACTCCTTGCTGCAAATCACTTTCGGTATTTTGAATTGGCGCCATGATTTCATCTTTTTTCATAGGGAGAACTTTCCGATCCACAACCATATATTGTTTCGATTTTCGAGAGGAAACCTGTTGACACATTCTCCGTTGCTCAAGGAAGGATTGCTCCGGGAATTCATATTCCCTTATTGGTATGGAGCAAGCACTGGCATGAACAATGATTCCAAATAAAAAATAAATTTTATATTGTTTTTTATAAATAAAAGGTCTGCCACTGACCATAAAACAAGACCTGAAAAAATTGCTGATCCATGAAGGAGATTTAGATGATCTTTTCGGGAGGATACCCAACATGTTTCAATTTTTGAAGAAAACCCGTTTTGGAAACTTAAAATAGTTTGTGAATATTTCGAAGATTGCGTGAGGAACAAACCAAGACCACTCTGGATCCGGGTTGGACTTCACTTGCGCCAACAGCTATTTCCCAATTCCCATTTTGATGAATTCCACCTATTATGATTTCGTATTTTTTCAGATAGGAAGCAAGTTTTTTTAAAGGTTTCTTCGTTATCTCGGAACCTGGAGATGCAACCACTTCGACCACTTCTGCATCAACCCCATGAAGATGTGCCACTGAAAGCAATTCACTCCTGCGAATGAATTTCAGGATTTCATTTGCTGCAGAAATTTTGGAATTCAGAACCACATCCAAGCCAATGGTCGAGGACAGCACAAGGTGATCCTCTTTATCCACAAGGGCTATTGTTTTCCCTTGAGCTCCTTGGACTTCACGGTTTCCACGATTCATCAAATGTTTTGCCAGTAAACAGGTGATAATGTTCGTTTCGTTATCTCCAGTAGTTGCGACAAAACTTTCCATCCGATCCATACCGGCCATCACAAGAACATTGGCATCAGTTCCATCCCCTTCGATGACCTGCGTTTTCTCCAAATTTGCAGCAAGTTCTTCTGCACGATCATGATTATTTTCAATCAGGGTGATCTCAATTTCTTTTTCCAGTAACTGAGCCACACGCTGTCCGACAAGTCCTCCACCTAGGATCATCATCCGACTGATTCCCCGGTCTTGGATGCGCATCTGTTTCATCAGTTGCTCCATGTCATCCCGATGGGCGAGAATAAAAACTTGATCCTGAGGACGTATGGTTTCATCTGCCTGGGGAATGATGGTTGAAATCCCACGAGCCAGAGCAACGACCCGAAAATGGTATTGGTCGTGGATCGTCGAAAGTTCCTTTGGTGACTTGAAAACCAGCGGGGATTGCTCGTCAACACGTAAAGCCAACACTTGCATCCACCCGTTTCCAATATCAATCAGATCATTGCATGCTGCACGTTTAACCAGACGAAAGATTTCTTGAGCCAAGAGTTCCTCAGGATGAACCATCAGATCAATTTTCAGTTCTTCCGGAGGCAGAACACTTCCTGGCTCAAAATCGAGAGAACGCACCCGAACGATCTTGCGGGGGATACCGAAACGGTCTGCTATCAGTGCAGAGAGCATATTGGTTGCATCGTCATTGGTTGCGGCGATCATCAGTTCCATGCTTTCTGCTTCAGCTGCTGTCCAACTGCTGAGACGCATCGAATTGCCCTGGATCACCCGAGCATCCATCGTCTCTGCTGCTTCATGGACTAATTTTGGATCGTTTTCGATCACTGTCACGGAAGCCCCTTCATGCAATAACCTCCGGGCCAGGTGCATCCCCACTCCCCCAATCCCGAGGATCAGTATATTTTCAGCTTTTGATCCCATTATGGATCTTTGAATGAGTTGGATGCATTAATGACTGGATCACATTTATTGCTGCTGAGCATAGGGTCGGCCCTATGTAAACATCAAATGGTCAGTTCGTACTGTTCGTATCGTGACTGGCTATGTAGGGGGTTTTTACTGGAAAGATCAATTTCATAAAAACTGTCAGCTTCCGGAACATAGGAGGGATCATAAATGTTTTCTGGTTTTTGTCCATACTCCAAACACTGTCGAATGGCATGGCCTATCCAGCGTTCGATCTTAAGCACGACAAATTTTTTCCTCAAGCGTCCTTGGTCATCCCGGTTGAGAACACTCGAAATGGTATTGGTGGTGATAAACTGATTGAGAAAGGGCGAGTTCAGGTTTTCCCGCGCTTCCGGGGAAATGTAGGTATGAGTACAGTAAAAAAACATGTTTGCCGGCCGGCAGCGTTCCGATTCTGCCAAAGCGCTAATGTTTGCTGCAAGAGTCCCTCCAGTACGCACCATGTCATCCAAAATGAATACATCCCGGTTTTTCAATATTTCCACTTCTTCATTCAGATCCAGATTGACTTCGCGTTGACCAATACGCTTCTTTTTGAAAGTCACCAATGCCGAATTATGAAGTCCGGTAAATTCTCTCACCCGTTGAACAAATTCCACCGCCCCGTCATCTGGGGCAACAAAACCAACATGTTCTCCATAGTTCCATAGTCTCACCAGACCAGAACGGAGGATGTAATTGGCGATGATGGGTGAGATGTCAAGATTGATGAAAGGCGGCAATTGATTTTCTTCAGGTGGACCATAAACCTTTTCATAAATTCCCTTCATTACCTCAGGTTTATGATTATGCACGGTCATCACCGCATCGACTCCTGATTTTTTCAACAGCCTTGCATAGAGCTCTGAAGAACAGGGTTGGCCAACAAACTTTTCCCTGGATGAAAAATCCGTCACCTGAGGGTGGTCCAGCGTTCTGGGACCACGATCCTGGGCGGAATAATAGAGATCCGGTTCCACCAAGGCCACGAATTTTGCTCCATTTTCTTTTGCTGCGGAAGCGATCAGAAAGTTTCGCATCGCCAGTTCATTCCTGGATAGATGGGGGGAATGAGTTGACACAATGTAAACTGATTTGCCTTCCAGCCCATGTCCAAGATTCAGTTCATTGACATCATCCTGCATGAATCGAGGGCAGAATTCGCTGTTGACAAAAGATTTCAAAGAGACCGTGTCTGCGATGTCGAAGGGTTGCAGACAGGCATGTGCGACACCTATGGCGAATGAAGCATCACTGACGTTCGATACAACGAGATGATCACTCATGTTGGATTTATGATGAACGGGGAGTTGGTTTTATGATGAACAAGGAGTTGGCTTTCATCAAAATCCTCTTAAAGTTCAATAGGCCACGGCAAAGACCACTTCCCTTTCGGAAGCTTCTCCTGTAACCATGCACTTCCCTGGGGAGGGGTCAGGATCGAGGGGAATACAACGGATGGTAGCTTTGGTATCCGTTTTTATTTGGGCTTCCACTTCCGAAGTACCATTCCAGTGGGCCATTACAAATCCACCCTCTTCTTTCAGTATTTCCCGGAATTCATCATAGTTATTTGCCCGCCGAGTGTTCTGCTTTCTAAATTCTAGAGCACGCTGATAAAGATTTTCCTGTATCTTTTCTAACAGTTCACAAACATGGGGAGTAATCTCTTCGAGTTGGACTGGATTTTTTTCCCGCATGTCCCTTCGTGCAACCATACCGGATTGTTTGGCCACATCCCTGGGACCAACTTCGATCCGAACCGGGATTCCCTGCTGAAGCCAGTGAAAAAATTTCTCTGCGGGACGCAGGTCATCCCTTTGATCAATGACCACTTTCAAGCTGTCCAGCCGGCTTCGAAGTCGTTCTGCAACCGCTTCGGCAAATGCCTTTGTTTCAGACTTCTCCTGATCATTGGTGAAAATTGGGATGATCACTACCTGCACCGGAGCAATACGTGGTGGAAGGATGAGACCATCATCATCTCCGTGAGTCATGATCAATGCGCCGATCATCCGAGTCGTAACCCCCCAACTCGTGGTCCAAGCATGGGACTGTTCATTGTTTCGGTCTAAAAAAGTGATGTCAAAGGCTTTGGCAAAATTCTGTCCTAAGTTATGAGAAGTACCCGCCTGCAGTGCCTTGCCATCCTGCATCATTGCCTCGATGCAGTAAGTTGCAATCGCTCCTGGAAATTTTTCTGATTCAGTCTTGAGCCCCGGAATTACGGGAATAGCAAGGTCTTCTTCTTGGAAACGACGGTAAATTTCCAACATCCGCATGGTTTCCTCCTGGGCTTCTTCCTGGGTTTCATGGGCCGTATGCCCTTCCTGCCAGAGGAATTCGGAGGTTCTCAAAAACAATCGGGTACGCATCTCCCAGCGAAAGACATTGCACCACTGGTTGATCAGGACCGGAAGATCACGGTAGCTCTGAATCCATTGAGAATACATGTGGCCGATGACTGTTTCTGATGTTGGCCTGATCATCAGTGGTTCTTCCAGTTCTTTGCCTCCACCGTGAGTAACGACGGCGCATTCAGGGCTGAAGCCTTCGACGTGTTCTGCCTCCTTTTCCATGAAATGTTTAGGAATCAACAACGGAAAGTAGGCGTTGACGTGTCCGGTTTCCTTGAACATCCGGTCAAGACGTGCCTGCATGGCTTCCCAGATGGCGAATCCGCTGGGTCGAATGACCATGCACCCTTTGACTGGAGCATAATCTGCAAGCTTTCCAGCGGCAATCACATCCAGATACCACTGGGAATAGTTTTCCTTACGGGGTGTTATGTTTTTTGCCATTCCGGTATCGGTGACGGAAAGGTCAGGAGGATTTTCAGTTTTGCTTCTTTTGTTGACGCTTTATTTGCGGCATGTAAAAAATATTGATTCGCATCCTGTTTGACAAGCTCTTTTAGGTTATGACTTTGCATTAAGCTCAACATTGAGTCCCAGGAGTTAATCAGAAGAGTTTGTGACATTACAAATGCCTTGCTCCTTTTTCCTTCAAAACCCTAAGATTGTGTCTCCTCACTGGGATGTGAAAACACAAAAAAAATTCTCCGGAGTGATTCTTGTTTGGGAAAAAAAATGTGACTGAAACTAAAGGAAGTGCTCCGACTTATCTTGGCGGAGGTATGAAGATCGATGGCAAAATCATCGGTAAAAAACCAATCTGGATGGATGGTGAGTTGAAAGGCAATATTGAATGTGAATCAGAAGTCGTGATTGGACCCACCGCAAAGATTGAAGCCACCATCAAGGCAGCCACGATCAAAGTAAACGGCCAAGTCAAAGGAGATCTTTATGCCTCCGCACGCATGGAAGTTCTTTCTCAAGGCAGAATCCAAGGCAACCTCACCAATCTTCCAGGGGCCCTCATCATTCACGAGGGCGGCATCGTCGAGGGGCAATGCGTGACCACCAGCAAGGAAGAAATCAAGAAAATCATGCCTTCCTGGATCAATGCTGTTGATACGAAGCTGAAAAGTTTTTCCAGAAAAGAAGAAGCTCCTGAAAATACAGAAAAAAAACTGGAAAAGCAGCCTTCGTAATCCAACACATAAATCCCCGAAAAGGCTTCAGAACCCCTGAAGCCTAAAGGTCCCTCTCTTCAAATTATCCAACAAGCAGCAAAGATTCAGGAACCAGGTGTTCCAGGTTTGCGATCTTGAAATCCAACTTGATTGCCCTTACGTTTAAAAGCATTTTGACGTTGTGTCGCAACTGTTCCACGTGGTTCCAGTTGAAACAATTTGGATTTCAGGGTTTCTCGGTTGCGAATGGGGATGGCAGGTATGATCAAAGGAAGTGCCCGGCGAATGATTTCCAGATGGATCGACTGAATTGGTTCACGGACTTCCGGATCATTCAGTTCCAGGTTGGCCCAGTTGCCTTCAATTTCTAACTGCCGACCTGATCCAATCAACACTTCTGCTTGATTTCGTAGTGGGAACCATTGTCGTTCTGTGCTTGTTGATGTGCCCTGCTTCCGTGGGCTAAAATAGACTCTCATTTGCAGTGCCTTTCCAGGTTTGTCTGGAATCATCATCAGGGAACTGAGTTCATCATCCTGGAAGGCAATCCTACAATCAAAACCGCCTCCCTCCTGAAGGTCCAATTCATCCAAATAGAAATGGGTGTCTGCTTCCGTGTTACGGCTTTTGATTTTCAACCCGTTCCAGAAATAACTCGTTTCCAGTTCTGGTGTCAGATATTGAAGTTTGATCACGTCCATCGGAAGCGTGTGTCCTGCCTTGAAAACTTGGAGGATCGATCCCAATTGTGAAATTTGGGGTATCATCTGCAATGGCAACTCACTCCATTTCAACGGCCAGAAACCTACCTCCAGGCTGTTCCTACATGCCTCATTGGCCTGCATCAGCACATTGAACCCTCGTTGGATCGAGGAATTTGTTCCGATCAGAATGACTTTTTTCCAACCGGACCAGACCGATTGCTCCATCAGTTTTTCTAAAGACTGGCGGCTGCTGGTATTGGCAAATTCGTTAGGTACCAACTGCTCCATCACCCGCAGTCCATGCTTCCACCAGAAAAGTGAAACTCCGGGATTTAAATGGCTGTCCAAAATCAGATGCAGTGGACGTTTCATCTTTAGAGGTTCATTGTGTTAAGGAAGCTTGATTAGATTTCTTAAGCTCCCAAGAGCTTCAGGCAAAGAGATCTGTAGTTTTCAATATTCATCAACCATAACAAAAAAAGATAAAAGCACCAAGCAGTCAATTTAAGACAAAACCCACTTTATGCTTGTAAATTAAGTATATTTACGTACATTAGTTCTTAGATATTAACGAGGATAAAAATGATTTTGATGGAGATTGAGATCTCTTGCATATCATCAAGATTGTTTTTGCAAAGACACTCACACCCGGTTAGCGATTGTGAATCAACTGAAGAAACTGATTATCACTTTTACAAAATGTTGGGATTGTTTCCAATCAGCAGTAGCCTTTGCTGAATCGGACTGTGCTGATCAGGCCATAGATCTCTTAGACCCGTCAGATCCAAGCTGAATCCCCAAAGGTTAAATCATTTTGAAGCCGTCAACAGGGCACGGCCAACACCCCGGATGAAAGAGTCATCCGCATTTCCTCGCTTTTCTTCTTATCCTTTTCGAGTAGTTAAAATAGACAAGGGAATCTTTTCTAATCTGGTAACCTGGTTGGGTTAAAAGAATTCAGAAGATGTCTCAATCTTGGTGGAGTTTCCAGAGAAATTTTTGATGAAGAAAAAATACTTTTTGAAGATATAATCTTATGCAGATTTAACAGCAATGTGGCATCGGTTTTTCCCATTTTTGGAATGGCGTTCCAGACTGACCTGGAGCAACTTTCAGCGTGATCTAATAGCCGGATTGACTGGTGCAATCGTGGTTTTGCCGCAGGGAGTAGCCTTTGCGGTGATTGCCGGCATGCCCCCTCAGTATGGCCTCTATACGGCCATGGTCCCCGCCGCAGTGGCAGCATTATTCGGTTCTTCCTGGCATCTGGTTTCAGGCCCCACCACCGCTGCCTCTCTGGTTCTGTTTGCATCACTGAGTGCTCTGGCCGAACCCGGATCCCTGAATTACGTAGAACTGGCCATCACCCTAACTTTTCTGGTTGGATTGATGCAGTTTCTGATGGGATTGATGAAGTTCGGCATTCTGGTGAATTTCATTTCCCATTCAGTCGTGATCGGTTTCACTTCAGGGGCAGCCTTGTTGATCGCCTCGAACCAGCTCAGTCATTTTTTCGGGATTGAAATCTCCAGGGGTCTGAAAATTCATCAGACCCTGGAGCAGTTTGTGCTGAATTTTGGAGAGATCAATCCCTACGTCACCCTCATCGGTTTAAGCACGGTGGTTTCGGGAATCCTCTGTCTGCATTTTCTTCCGCGAGTGCCATACATGATAGTTGCCATGCTGGCAGGAAGTCTGGTCAGCATCGGGTTGAATCATTACTATGGGCCGGAAGTCACCGGAATCATCACGGTTGGTGCACTGCCGAGCGAACTGCCCTCGCTAAGTTATCCAAATTTGGACCTGGAAGTCCTCGAGAAACTGGCTCCGGCAGTGGTGGCTACCACCTTACTGGCATTAACCGAAGCAGTTTCGATTGCCCGTTCTATAGCAGTACGTTCAGGGCAGCATTTTGATGGAAACCAGGAATTCATTGGTCAGGGACTCTCAAATATTGTCGGCAGTTTCTTTTCTTCTTATGTCGCCACAGGTTCTTTCAACCGTAGTATCGTCAATTATCTTTCTGGGGCAAGAACGCCTCTTGCCGCGATTTTTGCGGGAGGTCTGCTGGTGGGCATTGTCATGGTTGCCGCACCCTATGCGAACTATTTGCCAAACGCTGCAATGGCAGGAATTCTGTTTCTGGTAGCCTGGGGGTTGATCGATTTTCAGCAGATTCTTCAGATCTGGAAAATGAGTCGATCTGAATTCATGGTACTGGCGGTAACCTTCCTTTCCACCCTCACCCTGTCTCTGGAATTTGCAATCCTACTTGGAGTCATGGTCTCCCTCTTTGTTTATCTTTCACGGACCTCCCATCCTGAAATTCGTAGTAGGATGCCTGACCCTTCACATCCCACCCGACAGTTCAGTAGCAATCCAGATTTACCAGAATGTCCTCAATTGAAAATTATCCGCATCGATGGCTCCCTGTTTTTTGGCGCAGTCGAACATGTTGAGGAACAACTGAGAAAATTTCTTAATGATCAACCTTCACAGAAACACCTGCTTCTGATTTGCACGGGCATCAATTTTCTGGATGTCGCAGGAGCTGAATTTTTGTCACGTATCCTGAAAAAATACCGCTCCTTGGGGGGAGATTTATTTTTCTACCGCATCAAGGATACCGTCAAGTCAACCATGTTGCGAAATGGATTCGAAGAAGACTTGTTTGAAAAAAACTTCTTCCGTTCCAAAAAAGAAACGATAGGTGCAATTGTGTCAAGAGTAGACCACACCAAATGCAGGGTATGCAGCAAAAGGGTGTTCAGTGAATGTTCCCAGTTCAATCCTCTTCAGCAGGATTTGGAGGAGACAATTGAAAACCCAAAAAATCAAAAATTGAATCCTGGCTCAGTTTGAACTGCGGGCTAGGAAGGGAACCTTATTTTATGCATTCAAATTTGAATGGATTTTATTCTGCCTTCTCCTGAAGGCTTTCTAGAGCCTGCTCAAGCCGTTCTTCAAGTTCTTTTGGAGTTCCGTTGTTTTCCAGGATAAAATCGGCATGAGGAAGGCGTTTTCCAGGAGAGAGTTGAGAAGAAATCCTCTGCTTTGCCTCTTCAGGGCTTGATCCATTTCGCAGGGCCAGGCGTTCTAAAATTCTTTCTTCATCCGAATTGACAATCCATACCTGGTGGCATTTACGCTGCCAGCCGGTTTCAATCAGAAGCGCTGCTTCTAGAAAGATGATTTCTACAGAGCGCTCTTCTGCCAGTCTGAGGGATTCTTTTTCAATCATCCTGGCAATGTGAGGATGAGAAATGCTGTTCAGTGTTTCCAGTTTTTGAGGGTCCTGAAATACAAGCAATCCCAACTTAGGCCGGCTGATCCGCCCGCTTTGGTCCAAAATCCCTTTTCCAAAAGCCTCCAACACTTCCCTGAACCCAGGATGGGAAGATTCCAGCACCCGGTGTCCAAGCAGATCGGCGTCGATCACCGGATAGCCTCGTTTTTCCAGCATCCTGGCCACAGTACTCTTGCCGCTGCCAATTCCTCCGGTTAAACCGATGATGAGGGGATGCTTCATGGGATGGATGGGGGCACCACTTATTTCTGGAGACACATGGGGGCTTCCGCAGTTTGAGTTGATTGGACCTGCTTCAGCATACCCCTTAGTTCCTGGTGAGTGAAAGCTTTAAGATCGACCTTCTCCTCATCATACAGTTTTCCCGGTTCAAAAAAATCCTTACCACACCGCTGGCTTTCAAGCGCTTTCATCAGGGTATCCGGACGCAAAGGCATTTCTTTCCAACCCAGTCGGGACCATTCTTGGCAGGAATCAAAGGCTCCAGAACTTTCATCCTCCTTCGAACATTTTCGGGATGACAGCAGAAGCCGGCAGCCCAAAGGCCGTACCGGATAGATCGAACAACAACCCTGATCCTGCAAAAGAAAAGGGCAGGGCTGAACCGCAGAAGAATGTTCGTTTTCCTGGACAAACCATTGCCGGTCCAATTTGGAACAGGCATCAGCAGCCATATTTGAATGGAGGTAATGCCTTATTTCATCAAACTCGGTTCGGCTGGAGGTGATTTCAGCAAAGTAGCAACAGGCATCGCATCCATTTCCGCAGACCGCTGATTGTGATTCGACCTCCATCCGTTTACGGGTCAATTTGGAAACGCTGTCGCAGAGCAGATGTAAAAGGGCTATAAATCGGTTTTGATGCGGATAACGCTTTTCGGGGATGGTTGCAGCATACTTCCTTAATCCTTCAAAGAAATGTTTCACCTCCAGTTGTTGGGGGCCTTCAGGATGGAACTCTTTCATCGTAAAACCATGGATGACTATTTAAAAGCATTCCAGCTTATCCATTCGGATGACTGAGCTCAAGTTCTGTCCAGACCAACGATGATTTCTACAAAAAGACTGGTGGGATCCGATTTCAAGAAATCTTTATTTTAAATCGACCGTTTCCAAATTGCTTAAAAACAAACTTTGGTTTAGGTTTGATCTAAGATCCATTTTTTTGAAAGAGGATGATCGTGTACCGGATTCTGGTCTTTCAAATGATTTTGGGGCTATGGTTAGCAAGTCCGAGTACTGTTCATGCTTCCAGCGCCATGGTGTTGAAAGTAGAAGGTGCGATTGGACCTGCAACCTTGGATTATGTTTCCCGCGGGCTGAAACGGGCCAATTTACAGGGTGCAAAAATGGTGATTTTGCAGCTTGATACTCCTGGCGGACTGGATTCGGCGATGCGTGACATCATCCAGCTTATCCTGACTTCGCCCATGCCCGTGGCAGGATTTGTCGGGCCTAGTGGTTCCCGGGCAGCCAGTGCAGGTACTTATATCCTCTATGCCTGTCATATTGCAGCCATGGCACCAGGCACCAATCTTGGTGCGGCCACCCCGGTTCAACTGGGAGGACTACCGCTTCCGACCCCGTCCGGCCCAGAACCGGAAAATGCGGATGATTCCAAAACCTCGCCTGCAAAACCGGCATCCTCGATGGAGCGCAAGCTGGTCAATGATGCCGCGGCTTACCTGCGCAGCCTGGCCCAACTGCGGGGAAGGAACGCGGAATGGGCAGAACAGGCTGTACGTGAAGGAACCAGCCTTTCCGCAGAGGAGGCCCTAAAACATGGCGTGATCGACCTGATGGCGGGGCAACTCCCGGAACTGCTTCAGAAACTTGAAGGAAAGGAGGTCCTTTTTTTTGATCAGAAACAGATACTAAAGACAGCTGGTCTGGTCCTGGAGCACTACGAAGCCGACTGGCGTACTGAATTATTGGGCATCCTGACCAATCCGAACGTGGCCTATTTCCTGATGCTCATTGGGATCTACGGACTGATTTTCGAATTTGCCAATCCTGGTACGTTGATTCCTGGTATTGCTGGTGCCATTTCACTTTTGCTGGCACTTTATGCTTTTCAGGTGCTTCCGGTGAATTATGCCGGGCTTGCACTGATCGTGCTCGGCATGGCATTGATGATTGCTGAAGCGTTTGTTCCCAGTTTTGGAGCTCTCGGCATTGGAGGTGCCGCTGCCTTTGTGTCAGGTTCGATCATTCTGATGGACACGGATGCTCCGGGTTTTGGATTATCACCATGGCTCGTTGGCGTTCTGACCCTGATGAACTTGGCCTTCTTTGCCTTCGTGCTGGGGGCTCTTTTCCAGTCCAGAAAGCGTCCGTTGGTGAGCGGAAGGGAATACCTCATCGGATCAGAAGCTACCGTGGTCGCTGATTTCGAGGGCAACGGTCATGTCCGGATTCGCGGAGAAATCTGGAAAGCCTCCAGCCCTGTTCCCCTGGTCCAGAATCAGACAGTCATAATCGTCTCAGTCCAGGGACTTCTGTTAAATGTTAACCCGCTAAACCTATCTAACGAGGAACCATGATTTTCGATTCTCTTTCTGTAATCATCCCACTGGTCGTCATCGTCATGCTGCTCGTGTCGATGATCAAAATCCTCCGCGAATATGAACGTGGAGTCATTTTCATGCTCGGTCGTTTCTGGGGTGTCAAAGGTCCTGGGCTGATCATCGTCATCCCTGGTCTGCAGCAGATGTTGCGGGTCGATCTGCGCACGATGGTGCTGGACGTACCCACCCAGGACGTCATTTCCCGTGACAATGTTTCGGTCAAAGTCAATGCGGTGCTCTACTTCCGGGTGGTTGACCCGGAGCGTGCGATCATCCAAGTCGAGGATTACTATGAAGCCACCAGCCAGCTTGCACAAACCACTCTGCGCTCAGTCCTCGGCCAGCATGAACTCGACGATATGCTCGCAGAGCGGGAAAAACTGAGCACCAACATCCAGGCCATCCTTGACAATCAGACCGACGGATGGGGGATCAAAGTGACTCATGTGGAAATGAAACAGGTCGATCTCGATGAAAGTATGGTACGTGCCATTGCCAAGCAGGCGGAAGCCGAGCGCGAAAGACGGGCCAAAGTCATCCATGCCGAAGGAGAATTACAGGCTTCTAGCAAGCTCCTGGAATCTGCTCAGACCCTTGCCAAACAGCCTGAGGCGATGCAATTGCGTTATCTGCAGACGCTCACTGAAATCGCTTCGGACAAGAGCAACACCATCGTCTTCCCCCTTTCGATGGAACGGATTGGCGCCCTGCTAAAAAATTTAGTTAAAGACTGATTTCTCAGGATTGATTCAGGGATGAAACTTAAGGAGAGATCCCTATAACAGTATATGGAAAGAAAGAGAAATTTATGTGAAGTTTAATTTCGATCTCATTATCTAGTTGAAGAACCTTAATTAATAATTCCATGAGCTTTAAACTGATTGAGATTCAAAAGCCCAGTCCTCCAGGAGTGCTGGTCATAAAGGCGAGAAGCAGAGGATCTCTCACAATTTTGCTCATATCATTGCCTATTGGAATTTTTGCTTTTTTGGTTTTAAAGGATTTTTCTCCTTCTTACACGGAACCTGTAAAGCCTTTTTTTATCTTCAATGAAACATTTGACGCACCTTCTAAAGAGTGGTGGCAGGAAGAAACTGATTCAGCATCAGCAGGCATAAAGGATGGTAAGTATATTATTCATTTCAAGGAAAACTCAGGATTTTCAGCCTATCGGGTGACTCAACCGGTTAATAGATCAGCTAAAATTTTTTCTCTGGAGGCCCAAAAGATTTCAGGTGCTGAGCGCAGTAGCCATGGTCTCATTTTGCTGGGTAAGACAGAAAAAATTAAATTTTTGATCACGTCAGAGAGCCGTTATGCACTTGTAAAAAACTACCTTAAAGAAAACACCTTTTTGAATGAAGCTGGAAAATATTCCTTTTCTCCATACATCCTCCAAGGAAATAATCCTAATAAATTAATGATCATTTTTCATGATGATCACTTAACACTTTGGGTGAATGGCAAGGAACTCGAAACGATAAAGCTTTGGCTAGGATTTTATCTCCAGAGGATTGGTTTTATCGCCTATTCTGATAAAAAGCAGAAAACCTTAGTTCACTTTGACAATCTATATTACGGTGATCCAGTTCATGAAAAATCTG
>NYUB01000025.1 GCA_002683785.1 Deltaproteobacteria bacterium | reverse complement strand
TTGGGCCAAGTTGTTTCTGTGCACCTGAGATCATCTGGGCGTACCTATCCAGAAATTTAAGTTTCAAGAGTTTTGCCTCTTGAAAGTCTTTGGTCTTAAGACTTTGGACGAACTCTTTTTTGCCAAAAATGTCTTGCACCATTTCTGGTATCGCAAAGCGGACGTACCAAGTCATCCCTCTTTTTAGGAGGTATTTCCCATCCATAGATTTTGTTTTAATGATTACTTAATGAAAGAACACCAAGACAGGCCAGATCTTGGTTGAGACTATTAACCGGATTTCCTCCAGTTCGCCATAACTATAGCATTTGCAACGGGTTTTGTCAAGTGGGCCTCAAGTTTGGCCGTTTTTGAAAGATCTATTATCTATAGATAATAAATAGAAATATTCATCCAAATTCCTAATACCCATGGGCATCGAAATTGAGTTATAAACAGAATAAATAAGGAGAGGTAAAGGGGGAAATCAGGTTGTTGACAATATATGATTGCCTGATATATTTTTAGATCAAAACAATGGGGTTGAATGAATAATAAAATTTAAAGAAAGGAAATCAATATCAAAACTCGATGTTGGCTGGTTTGACTAAATTACTCACTAATGTATATTTGTCTTTCTGGCACGTTAATAATTAATCATAAAATAAAGGACATAATTATGCTGAAATTGCTCATAAGAATTCTCTCAATAAATGGGTTAATATTTTTTATGTTGTCACCAATAGCCTTTGCTGGCTCTGGAACTATGAGTATCAATTGGAGTTGCAGTCAGAAAACAACAGGCATGCAATTTATGGGACAGATGCCTCTGCACATCCTAGGTACTTTTCATTGCATTGAAAGAGGCTCAATCATGGGTGAAAAAGTCACCAGTGCGTCATCATGTGTTTATAATGGTATTATGAACCCATCGACTCAAACAATGTCTTTTACCGCTACCTGTAGAAGTTACCATGACAAAGAAAATGCCATGTTCACGAGGGTTATCTCTTCCTTTAAACCGATGGATCAAAAGGGTATAGGTAAAGTGACAGTAATGGGAGGCACCGGGAAATATAAGGGAGCATCTGGTTCAGGTACAATGAATTGGAATGGTGGTCCCGATGACCCTAATGATCCATCAATAGGTTCTAACTGGGGCAAAACTAGTGTCAAACTCACGCTTCCCTAATTTATTTTACCTTCATACGAATTTCTAATCTCCTCAAAGATGGCTTGACAACTTGATCAGATTTCAATCAATTCAAGGCTGTTAAGCCTTCTTTCTTAACTCAAGTATACGTTTTCTAGATTAAAATCATGCAGACAGATACTATCAAAACAACAGATCAAATTCCTGAGAGCCTCAATAAAAAAGAGGCCCTAAAATTCAGCCTTGATGGAAATTTAGGACTACAAATAGCCTTTATCACTGGGATTACTGGAATTCTATATTATCTTTTCTCCTGCGCTTGCCCTTCTTGAATTCTTTTTTGGTACAGGTTTTCTGGTACAAAATAAGTTCTTGAAGTACTGATACCAGTGGTTCCAAGGCCTTAAAGGGGTGATTACATAGATCCCCCTCGTCTCCACCATCATTCCTTTTTATCTTCATAAATTTTTTCAGACATTTTGAACATGAAGGATTCTTCATTAGTCTACTCCACTGAATCAGGAGCAATCTGCCCTGCATGTGAAAAACCCCATGACGGATNCACCTGCAACCCATCTGCACATTCGAATGATGGACCTAAGACCGTCAGACTCTCCACTTCAAACAAAGGNANGAAAGGGAAGACCGTCACGATTATCAAGGGGGTGAGGCTGAACCCAAGTGAACTCAAGGCTTATGCAGGTAGGCTTAAGAAGAAAACTGGAACTGGAGGATCCGTAAAGGATGGTGTCATTGAGATTCAGGGGGATTACAGGGAAAAGGTTGGTGAGATCCTTAGAAAAGATGGTTGGGAAGTGAAATAGATCTCAATGCTTATTGAAGTAGAAACAAGGAAAAGCATAGAGTCCTCAAACAGGGGAAGAGATCTTCATACGTGCTGTTGCCTTCCGCAATCTAAGCAATGAAGAGACACGAAGGATTGTTTAGTATTATTGGTGTGAGAAATAGGATTTTACATGTAATATTTCACTGTCTTAATTTTACAAATATTATTTATGGATGGATTTAAACCAAACAAANATACTGATCATGAAAGAACCCGTACCAATCCTTGAGAAAAGAAGAATTCAAGCTGAAGTTTTNGGCCCATTATTTGAGGAAATGGTGGAGAATATTGGTCATCATCAAGCATCCTCGATACTCGAAACGGCTATCCGTAAGGCAGCCATAAAAGAAGGCAGCCATTTTCGGCAACAATCTGATCCTTCTTTGTCCACGATTGATAATTTTGTGGCCTTGATGGAATTATGGAAGGCAGGCGGGGCCCTGGAAATGGAAGTGCTCCAACAACGTGAAACACGATTCGATTTTAATGTAAACCGATGCCGATATGCTGAAATGTATCGGGAAATGGGTTTGGAAGGAATTGGGCACCTACTTTCATGCAACCGTGATGGTACCTTCTGTGAAGGCTTTGATCCTAATTTGAAGCTCGTCCGAGATCAGACTTTGATGGAAGGAGCAAGTTGCTGTACCTTTCGATATACTTTAGAAAAAACAAAAGATGAAGATTAGAAAAATTAAATCAATCTTATAATGAATGGTTGATCAAGCCATCACCCATATTCCTATTACTCAACTTGCTGATTGATTCCCGAATGGTGCTGANGCTATAGGAACCTTAATTTGGTTAAAAAATCTCAATAATTTATGACCATGACAAAAAGATTNAATNAAACCCAATTACAGGAATCCATCAACCATGTCTGGGATGATCAGATAATACCATCTTTGATCGAATACATTAAAATTCCAAATAAATCCCCNTCATTTGAACCAGACTGGGAAAATCTTGGTCATATGGAACGTGCACTCCATCTTGCCCTGGAGTGGACAAAGAGGAATATGCCTGAGAATGCTAATGTTCATGTNAANAGATCTGAAGGACGGACTCCTTTATTGTTGATCGATATCCAAGGGGNAAAAAAGGGAAATGTCNTCATGTATGGCCATCTGGACAAACAACCTGAAATGGAAGGGTGGAATGATGATTTAGGTCCCTGGAAACCAGTTATTAAAGACGAGAAACTTTATGGCAGAGGAGGTGCTGATGATGGATATGCCCTTTTTGCATCTCTAACGATAGTCAATACACTCCTTAAACAGGAAATTCCACTACCACGTATTTTGATCCTTATTGAATTTTCTGAAGAAAGTGGTTCTCCTGACCTGCCTTATTACATGGATTCATGCCAAGANCTCATTGGCTCACCTGATTTCATTGTATGTTTGGATTCTGGAACAGGAGACTATAATCGGTTGTGGACGACAACGTCATTAAGAGGATTAATTGGAGGAACTTTAAGAGTCGATGTCCTTAAAGAGGGAATTCATTCAGGATCATCAAGCGGGCATGTACCTTCGTCATTTAGAATTGCAAGACAGCTTTTATCACGATTGGAGGACGAGGTCACAGGAGAAATTCTCATGGATGAACTTAAAACTCAAATTCCAGACTATCGGGTTGAAGAAACCGAAAAATTGATTGCCATCCTTGGTAGAGGTGTTGTTGAGGAATTTCCATGGATAGACGGAATGGAGCCTTCGACACAAGAACTGCTTGAAGGGGTACTCAGAAGAACCTGGAAACCGGCACTTTCGATTGTAGGGGCTGAAGGACTTCCTCCTGCATCTAATGCGGGTAATGTATTGCGTCCTTTCACTTCATTGAAATTTTCAATAAGAATACCACCCATGGTGAACCCCATCGATGCCCAAAAAGCTATCGAAAGGGTTCTGACAAAAGATGAACCTTACGGTTCAAAAATTGCGGTTGAATTTGGAGAGTCTGCGGCTGGTTGGAATGCTCCAAAAACAGACACCTGGTTGAGTGAATCGATGAACAAGGCCTCGGAAACGTATTTCAATAACCCTGCATGTTCCATCGCTGAGGGCGGAACAATCCCTTTTATGGCGATGCTTGGAAATAAATTCCCGAATGCTCAGTTCATGATTACCGGCGTCCTGGGTCCAGAATCCAACGCTCACGGGCCAAATGAATTTTTACATCTACCCTATGGGAAAAAACTCACGGCATGTGTNGCTTCGATCATGAATGATTTTCCTGAATAACTGAGCCGGTTTTGTGACCGGCTGGAGTATTAGGAAGCAAAAAAATCATTCCAGATTCCGTTTCAGAAATTCCCCTTGTACTTGTAATGCTTCTGGACCGCTCTCCACTTGTTTTCCAGGGAAGGCATGTAATTTTATCCCCTGAAGCTATCGATCAAACANCCCAAACGGTCCTTCCCTTTCAGAATGATTCTCGAATTTTTTGTATTGAACCAATTCAACCTGATGCCTGTTTCCTCAAACTAAAGTTAACCCATACGCAAAGTTCTATTCCCTTCAGGCTTTGAAAAGAGAGAACACAACTCATCAAGGATTATAAAGCTGATCGGTTTTGGCAGACATGATGAAGTCATTCTCATGCAATCCACGGAATTTATGGGTCCACCAGCTAACCCGAACCTTGCCCCACTCTAACAAAATCGCAGGATGATGCCCTTCACGTTCAGAGAGATCTGCAACCAGATTGGTGAATTTCAGGGCTTCAGCGTAATTCTTGAAAGTGTAACCTCGCACGAGTTGGGGAATCCCTTCAGATTCCAGCAATTCCCAGTTTGGATATTCGTGGAGAAAATCCTCGATTTGGGTTTGAGTTGCCCTCGGGGCATCTGCACGGCAAGCAGTGCAGACTTGGGTTTCATAGTTCACCATGGAGATTCCTGATCAAGGGTTGTTAATTNAACAGCATCAAAAGTGCTAGGAGCTTTTGAGAAGATGCAGATCATTAATGAACACGAATCGGCCTCTCAAGTTTTCCTAAGAAATGGTGGTTCCCAAAAACATGTGCCAGGCCAGTCAACTTGGAAATAGCGAAACTTAAACTTTGTTAATCGTTAACTTGAGTCAGATATTCTGGTCATTCCCCGCGCTTGAGGGGCAGGCTGAGGCAAGTGGGGCCGCCTTCCCCCTTTTCCGAGATTTCATTGCCCTTGTAGGTGTGGACCTGGCAGCCGTTTTCTTCAAGCAGACTCTTGGTTTTGAGCAATCCCTCCAGCATCAGGCATTTGCGGGGAGCAAGGGTCAAGACGTTGCAGCCCATACGAGGATATTCATCATCCGGAACGTCGATGATTTGAATTCCAGAATCGACCAGCNTTTGACGGAAGGGAACAGCCATCAACGGGGAATAGGCCAGCACAAGATCCTTGTCCAGTGGGCTGAGGATCGACATCAGGTGAAAAACTCCTTTCGGCCCCTGCTGGTGAGGCAGCACGCATACTTGAACGGAAAATTCTGGTCCCAGCAGATCAAGAAACTGGCGGATGCCTTCCTCATTGGTACGGTATCCGAGCCCCACGGCACAAGTGGTGTTGTCGAGCCAGATCAGGTCGCCTCCCTCCATCTTCCCGGGAGGTTCGATCCTTCCCAAAATCGTGAATCCTTGGGATTCCAGAAAATCGGCAGAGACCGGGGGTTCTCCCGTTCTTTCAGCTTTTCCCATTGAAGCCAGCACCAGGCCCCTTGGAGTGTTGATCATCGAATCACGAACATAGATCGAATCCAGGAAAAGTTTTTCGGACCCGGGAATCATCAGAATTTCGATCTCTTCACCACTGAGAATTTTACGCAAACTCTGGTGTTCCTCCATGGACTCTTCAAAATCAGGCTTTCCATAGTAATGCAGCCTTTCCCACTGTTCATCAATCGTCTGCTGTTGACGGAAGGCTTCTTCCGGAGCACGCAGAGCCATTCGACGGATTTGTGAATATTCATTGAACGTGGGACGGTCTGGATTCATCGTTTCCTGAAGTTTTAGGTTTTTGGAAAAAACGGACAGAACGGAGCATACTCCAGAGTGCTTTGAATTGCCAATCTGCCGTGCTTCCATTAGGCTGGCTGGATTCAAAACNTGGTTCAAGCACTTCCCGGATGACGACTCTCGAATACAAGAACCTTCAGGATCTTCCAACCAAGGCGATGGCGGATTTCATCCTCCCTTGGAGCATGCCTGGATCAGAGATGAAGATCCGTCATTTCCGTTATGGAATCCCGGGTTCCAGCCCAAGGATCTACCTGCAGGCCTCGATCCACGCCGATGAAATCCCTGGGATGCTGGTCCTCCATCACCTGATGCGGCTGCTGGACACTGCCGATCGTGCACGTCACATCCGAGGGGAACTGATCATCGTTCCTGCCGCCAACCCTCTGGGACTTTCTCAGTGGGCTTTCGGACAGCAACAGGGACGTTTTGAGTCAAAAAACGGCATCAATTTCAACCGNGATTATCCCGACCTCAACGAAGTTCTTGTTGAAGAAATGAAAAATCAGTTGAACGATGAAGCTGCAGAAAACCGTGAGATGATCCGCCAGTCGGCATTGAACGAACTTGGAAAAATTCAGCCCCGAACACCGGTGGAAGCAATGAAGCATCATCTGCTTTCCGAAGGATTGCAGTCCGATTATGTCCTCGATCTGCATTGTGATGACACTGCCCTNCTGCACCTCTACACCACACCTGCCAGCTGGCCTGAATTTTCCGACCTGGCTTCCCAACTCCGGACAGAACTGGTGTTGCTCGAGAGCATTTCCGGAGGAAACCCTTTTGATGAAGCCTGTTCCAGGCCCTGGAGCGACCTGGTCAAGAGTTATCCGAAACATCCGATCCTCCAGGGCTGTCATGCCACCACCATCGAATTGCGCGGAATACATGACGTCGACCAGGAACTGGCTTCTGCGGACGCAGCNAACCTNTTCNGATTCCTTCAGCGCCNNAAGGCGGTTTTGGGAAACCCNGGACCGCTTCCAGAACTGCTCCGAACTGCACGACCGCTCAAGGGTCTGGAGCAGATCCGCTCTCCCCAGGCAGGCATCGCCGTTTTCCGGAAAAAGCCTGGCGAAGAGGTAAAAGCTGGTGAAACCGTGGCAGAGTTGATCGACCCCCATGCTGAAGACCCCCGAAACGGAATGATCTCCATCGTTTGTGAACACGGTGGATTTTTTTTCGCAAGAAATTCAAACCACCTGGTTGGTGCCGGAGACATCCTAGCCCGGGTCTGTGGTGACCAACCAATCAGCGGCCGCAGTGGCCCGATGCTTTCTCCCTGAATTGCTTTCCCCTTTTTGAACCATGCTGCTTGAAGACCAGATTCCAAGAATCCAAAAACTGATTTCCGAAAAACTGGGCGGACTGCCGAAAAACGCCCTCCAGAATGACATGGTGATGCGCACCACTTTCATGCGTCTGCACCGCATGCTGCCACGGTTCATCCGCATTGCAGTCGGAGAGGCGACCTTTGTCGAATTCTGCATGGCCAATCGTGACCGGCTTTTGAGTTTCAAGGGAGCAGTTCAGGAACGGATGCAGGAAACCGATCCGGAATCCCAAACCCAGGACAAGACTCAGACAGATCTTGAAATGGAAGAACAGATGAAAGAATTGCAGGAACTGTCTCTCAAGGTCTACCTGCCGACCTACCCCCCAAAACCTCTGGTACTGGAACGAAGCAGAGGTGCGGCCATCTGGGATCTTCAGGGCAAGGACTATATCGATTTCGGTGCGGGCATTGCGGTCAGCAGTCTCGGACACCAGGATCCGGAATTACTTCTTGCGATCTCGGAACAGGCTTCCAAGCTCTGGCACACGAGCAACCTCTTCCTGACCGAACCCCCGGTGAGGCTCGCCGCAGAGCTTGTGGAAGCCTCCTTCGCAGACCGGGTCTTTTTCTGCAATTCCGGTGCAGAAGCGAACGAAGCAGCCATCAAGCTGGTTCGCAAATATGCCTACCTTCACCATCCCGAAGACAAACGGGAAATCCTCAGTTTCGACGGATCTTTTCATGGAAGGACCCTGGCCACGGTGACTGCCACCTCCCAGCCTAAATATCAGGAAGGCTTCGGCCCCCTCCCAGGAGGGTTCGACTATGCACCTTACAATGATTTCGAAGCGGCGGAAAAGGCCATTGGACCCCAGACCTGTGCAGTGCTTGTCGAGCCGTTACAGGGAGAAGGCGGAGTGAATCCTGCCCGGCCCGGTTTTCTCAAACACCTGCGAGAACTATGTGACCGCCACCAGGCATTGTTGATCTATGATGAAATCCAATGCGGGATGGGACGAACCGGGAAACTTTTCGGCTACGAGTGGGAAGAAGGAGTCCATCCTGATGTGCTGACCATGGCCAAAGCCTTGGGCTGTGGATTGCCGATCGGGGCGATGCTCTGTACGGAAAAAGTTGCAGAGTCCTTCAAACCCGGAGATCACGGCACGACTTTCGGAGGCAACCCAATCGTCGCAACAGTCGCCCGCGCCGCGTTGAAGAAGATCAACACTCCTCAGATGATGGCCCATGTCATCAAGCAGGGAGAAGCCATCCGTGGTCGGTTGCATTCCCTCAACGATGAACTCGACCTTTTCGGGGAAATCCGGGGCAAGGGCCTGATGCTCGGCGGGGTGCTTCACAAAGACTGGAAGGGTCGCGCCGGAGAAATCGTTTCGACTGCCTTGAAATATGGAGTACTGGTGCTCGTAGCAGGACCAGATGTGGTGCGATTCGTACCACCTCTGACGATCAGTGGAGACGAAGTCCAGAGTGGATTGGAACGACTGACCTCAGCCTTGAAGGAACTTGCCTGAATCTATAAATACCTTAAATTCAGAAATCATCCACTTCGAAGCAGGAGCAGGTGCAACTGCCCTGATTCTTGACCAGTCAGAAGCAATATTTCCAGAGCTTATTGAATGGGAAAGGGATGGGCTTTTTCTGGAAAGTGCCTGAAGGTATCTTGGCCCCGGAGCAGGACTGGGCTCCAATGAGCCTGATGGGAATTCAGCTCGCTTTGCCGGATTTCGGGTTTCACGAAACGGACGGTTAAGCCGCATCGACGGCGAGTCGAACGGTTGGGCGAACTCGAATGGACCAGCAGACCTTCATGAACCGATACTTGCCCGGCTTTTAAACAGAGGTCTTGGGCATCCTCTTCTCTGATTTGGTCCTGAGGGATTTCCTGATTGATGCTGAGCAGGTTGCCTTCTGCTTCGGATTCTGAATGTGGGGAAAGGCCCATTTTGTGGGACCCAGGAATGACACGCATGCAACCGTTTTCAAGGTCACTATCATCCACAGCAATCCAGGCCGTGTGGGCCTCGGGAGGTTTCAGCCCCCAATACGTCACATCCTGATGCCAGGCCACGAAGTGTTCGGTCGATTCCACCGGGTACTTACAGAAAAAATGGCTCCCTAGAAGCATCAAATCCTCTCCCATCAACGTCTGCATCAAATCCAGCAGTTTGGAATTGGTGACCATTTCCCAGACAAATTGTTCCTGAAAATGACTGTTGATCAATCCAACCTGGCAAGTCTCCCTTCCGACTCGGGCTTCCAATTTGTCGAAATGCTTTTGGCATTCATTGATTTCATCTTTGGAAAAGATGTCGATTCCGTTCAGAAATCCCTGCTCCCAGTATGTGTCTTCTGTAGTTTGATGCATCGAAAAGGAAGTTCCTAAAGAATGGCGGTTGATTGACAATGATAGTAAAGGTATCGTTTACCAGGGATCAACCTAAAAAAAGAGAGCGAATCCTCAGTTCAAGATGAAGAAAAATTGTTTCACCACCCAAGATCTGCTCAACCTGCCTCAAAGCTGGCCCCTTCCCAGGGAAAAGAAAGCAATCGACATCATTGCGGCCGGAGGCATCGTCAAGGATGCTCATCTACCAGCCTATCGTAAGGCAGGTTTCCCAGTTTCCGGAATTTATGATTCCAATCCGGAACAGGCCCGGGAACGTGCCGAGGAGTTCGACATACCCAGGGTTTATGAATCCCTCGAAGAGGCAGTTTCCCAGGGAAATGTGATCGACCTGGCAACTCCTCCGGAAGCCCACCTTGAGGTACTCGAGCAGATTCCTCAAGGCTCAGCCGTTCTGATTCAGAAACCGATGGGACGCAATCTCGAGGAAGCCCGGCGAATCCGAAAACTCTGCCGGGAAAAGCAACTCAATGCGGCCATCAACTTCCAGCTGCGTTTCAGCCCGATGATGCTCCCGATCCGAGAGGCATTGGCCCAAGGAATGTTTGGAGAACTGAATGAAGTGGAAGTCAGACTCGCCTGCCAGACCCCCTGGGAACTATGGCCTTTTCTGGAAAAGATGGAGGATGTCGAAGTGCTCGTCCATTCGGTCCATTACCTGGACTGGATACGCTCACTGATCGGAGAACCCTCAGGAGCCTACTGCCATGCCGTGCCCCATCCGAAGTTTCCAAATCTCCAGGATGCACGCAATTCGATCATCCTTGCCTACGACCGTCCGGTTCGCTGTTGCCTTTCCCTTAACCATACCTACTCCAAAGGCCCCCGGCATCAGCAGGCAACCATCCGCATCGAGGGAGATCGAGGGGCAGCACAAGTTTCATTAGGACTGCTGCTGAATTATCCGGAAGGAGAACCAGAAACCCTGGAACTCGTCAGTGAAGGTCTGGAATGGACCGATGTTCCTTTGTCCGGACGATGGTTTCCAGATGCCTTCATCGGCGTCATGTCCAACCTGCAGCGTTTCTGTGATGGAGACGATGCGGAGCTCATCACCTCAGTAGAAGACGCATTCGGAACCATGTCCCTGGTAGATGCCTGCATCAGTTCCAGCCATTCCGGTGCCATTCCTGTCCAACGTGATGACTGAAACCTCTCCAGAAACACCAGCTCCGAACTCGGAAAACGGCGAGGATTCTGAAATCTACCTTGTCCCATCACCGACGATGGATTTCGAACATCCTGCGGTACGGGCTTTTCTGGAAACCCTTGAACTCGGATCCGATCCGCGGAAAAATGCAGTCCAGCTCTATTACGCGGTCCGTGACCGCATCCGCTACGATCCCTACACCATCAACCTTTCCGTGGAAGGACTGAAGGCTTCCACAACGTTAACCGCAGGCCGGGCCTGGTGTATCTCCAAAGCGATTCTGCTCTCTGCCCTCTGCCGTTCCGTCGGCATTCCTGCCCGGCTTGGATTTGCCGACGTTCGAAACCACCTTTCCACCGAAAGGATGCGTCAGTTGATGAAGACGGATGTCTTCCTCTGGCACGGCTATTCGAGCATCCTGCTTGAAGGCCAGTGGATCAAGGCCACCCCTGCTTTCAACATCGAACTCTGTCAACGGTTTGGATTGAAAAGCCTTGAATTCGACGGATCCGGAGATTCCCTCTATCATTCCTTCGACCTCAATGGCAAACGTCATATGGAATACCTCGCCATGCGTGGTGAATATGAGGACGTACCCATCGCAGAAATCGATGAAAGCTTCCGACTGGAATACAATATGACTTCCTCCTGGAATCTTGCGGATTTCGACCAGGAAGTGAAAAACGAAACCCGTCTGGACTGAAGCAACTAAAAGTTCCTGCAGCTTCCCACATCCTTAATCTTATTAGTTCCTTTTCCGGTTCCCCTTTTTCGCATAATGGCATGGAAATTGAAACAAGGATTTTAAACCTGTTTCATGGAGGAAACAATGCCAATTCACCAGGAAGGTGTAAGGGATTCAAATAGAATTCCAGATATGAACCTAATGCCTCAGGAAGACCTGCAGGCCTATCTTAATGCGATTGAGCCGTTTGGCGGAGAGATGCTCCGAAGGAAATCCAGAAGGCTTTCGCAGATCCAAATCAACTCCCGAAAAAGTCCCGAATACCCGAACTTGAGTGATCAGGGACTCCGTCAGCATCTGATTGAGACGGAATGGGAGGATGAACTGCCTTTGAGTGCCTGAAATGAAAACAGGAGGATGAAGGTGATGGATCAGGAAAAAAAAGAAGAACTCAGATCCCTTGGTATGGACCGGTTGCAAAAGCTCCTCGGAGAATCCGAAAGACTTCGGAAGTTGACTGGAGAGCCAGGGGATACTGTTTCCAGCGGCCAAATGCGTGAGTGGGTCAGAATTCTCAGAGAGACCAGCCAGATCCTGGAGCAGGAACTGGAACGCCGAAGTGGTGACGAGCTGGAAACGAAATAAAGACAAACTGCCTAGGCAGTAAGAAAGGACGTGGAGCATGAAGTTCCACGACCCCAAGGCCTTTTTTTAAGGCCGATTTTGATATTGGAAATCAAATTTTGGAGGACCCATGGATCGGAGCCGAAGAGTGGTTGAATTGTTGAGTCAATTGGAAATGCTCGAACACGAGATTGCCATGACTGAAATTCAATTGGATGAAATCAATACCATGTCCCAATACGTTCGGGATTTTATCGAACCCTGGGATGTGAGAAATCCTGTACCCGTCTTTCTGAAAGAGGCAGCATGAGTAAAGAAGAAAACAAAACAGATGGTGATATCAATATCCATGGCCTTGCAGACCATCAAGCATTGCGTAAAATGGGGACCGAACGCCTGAAGGAACTGCTCGACCAGACGTATGAAATGCGAAAAGACCGCTTGACGTCACAACAATCGGTCAACTCCTCCTCAAATAATTACATCGATGAATGGATCAACGTGGTTGAAGAAGAACTTGAACGACGTGAAAACGGTACCATCTGAATCGGTCCGTACCCTCTTCACTGCTTCTTTCTTGGAAGCTGCGGATCTGAGACAGATCAATTCCTTTTTTGGGTCGTCTGATCCATTGATGACCCGGAACCAAATATTTCAACTTCATTCAATTTATTCCTGAGGGCTCTCCACTTCTCCCTGAAGTTACAGAATCCTTCCTGATCCTCAGGATATTCCTCAAGCAATCCTATTATTCCTGAAAAAAAAGAATGCTTCCGCCATGAGCGGGAGGCAGAAGCGCTGGTCCTGTTTGTGCATTTTCAGTGGTTTTTGAAGATCACTGTTTGACAAACCGGTTCTCAGCCCAACCTCTTCAAATGACACACAAAAAAATAATGCTCCTGCTGGTTACAGGAACCAGCATACTCTCGCTTGGAAGCTGGCTGATGGCTGCGGATGAAGCCTTTCTTAGACGAACTTCACAACAGGTCTGGGCAGTGATCGGTCTACAATTAAACCCTTCCAAAGGCATGCGAACTCCCTCACAGGGAGGCCCCACCAAACCCTCCAGCAGCTACCCCCCCAACTACACCCTCGACCAACGGATCCAGCGTTATGGGACAGGAGAAGCAAGAACCCAGCAGTTTGTGCAGACTCCAACCAATTACTATTTTATTCCATCCATTCCTCCTAAACCCGACTCCCAAACCGGGAATAAAAAGGTAACAGGGGAATGAGCCGGTCCGTTTGACAGCCTCTTCTTTTCCTGCTCCAATGTGATCCTAAGGTAAAGAAACAATGTCCATTGAGATCGAAGACAACTCAGGAAATCAGGTCCGGATTCCCGATCCTGATCGCTTCTACGACCACATCCTTCAGTTTCACTCTCGGGGAAAGAGCATTCACGACGAAAACGGACACTATTTCACCGTCGATGATTCTTTCCGGAAAAGACTCGAAGGGTTGATGCAATCGTTCAAACAAAACTGAATTCCAGCACCTAATCCGACTGATATTGCAGCAGGTTTCAGCATGATCCAAAATGCCCTACAGACCCCGGAACTGGCTTATACCGCGATCAGTATCGGCTTCAGCGTCTGCCTGCTTTTTGCCCTCTTGGTTTTCGTCCAGAGCCGCCGTTCCCGGAAAAACCCTCCCCAATCCCAAAAACCAAACCCTTCGGATACCGAAAACTGATTGAGATTTTCTGTCTGCTTGAATCTGGATTTGCTTTTTTTCAGAAATACATCTTAAACTGACTCTTCCATCCTTCATTTGAGCGAGAATAGCTCAGTTGGTAGAGTACGAGCTTCCCAAGCTCGGGGTCGCGGGTTCGAGTCCCGTTTCTCGCTCCAAAATTCTGTTAGTGATATCAGTCATTTCAAAGCCTAGAAAAACTACAAAGAAATACCTGAACTGGAAATTGCCCCGGGGGAGGGGGCCCAGACACCCCCCATCATTTACATGGGACTCCAACAGCGGTTTTTATCTTCAAAGGTCCTAAATTCATCATAGTGGGATCTTGTCTACGGTTAGCATGATACTGAAAACCCTGAAATTAAGGCTATTGGATCAATAAATTCATTTTTGACTTTGACGAGAGAATAGGCAAGGTTGTCACAGACCGTATTGATTGTGCCTGCTGTAGTAAAAAAAAGCCTTTTTACCCACAAAACTAGTACTCACTGAACCCATCAAATTATTCCTCTACTGTAATTGCTCCTTCAGGGCAGGCCTGAACACAATCAAGACATGCAGTACAGGCTGATTCATTTCTTACAACTGCCTGGTATCCTTTAGATTCTATCATCAGTTTGACTTTAGTCAGAAAAGTCACACCACTCGCTTTTTCCCATGAAAAAACTTTAAATTTGCATACCCGAAAACAATCTTTTTTACCTGTACATACTTCTACATCAATTGAAACTTTACTCATAAAAAGTATTTATTCCTGAATTATTTCAACTATAGAAGTATCTTTAATTTTTATTACATCCAGCATTTCATCCCTTCCTATAATTTTTACTGAATCTTCCTCCAGAGGATTAAATTGATAATCAGAAAGTTCATAAGTATATTTTGAAATAATCAACTGGCATTTGAATTCTTTGGTTAAGGATTCAAGCCTTGAAGCAGTATTCACAGCATCACCTACTGCAGTCAGATTCTTGGCATGTTTATATCCCATTTTACCGAAGATAACATTTCCAGAATGAATTCCAATTCCCATTTTCAATGGAAATGGCAGGTCATGGATTAACCTTTCATTTAGTTTTTTCAATTCAACATTCATTTGACTTGCTGCAAGTATTGCATTTCGACTACCCCCCTTAGGCCCTTCTTCAATACCAAAAAGCGCCATGGTTCCATCTCCAATGAACTTATCCAGATAGCCACCTTGATTTTCAATGATTTCTCCCATTAATTTAAAATACTGATTCAGAATGAAAACCACA
>NYUB01000024.1 GCA_002683785.1 Deltaproteobacteria bacterium | reverse complement strand
AGGGAGAATTTGAAAAGGGCTTCAAATGGCTCACACAAAATGTATACAGTAAAAAACTGGGAATTTTGGGAATAGGGCGAATTGGTCAGGCCATCGCTCGGCGTGCTGAAGCCTTTCGTCTTCATGTAAGCTATCACGGTCCACGAGAAAAACCGGGACTGGTCTATCCTTATTATTCGAAGCTGGAGGAACTGGCCGGGGATTCCGACTTCCTGGTCGTCAGTTGTCCGGGAGGAGAGGCGACTCGCAAGCTCGTCAGCCGGAATGTGATGGAAGCCCTTGGTCCTGAAGGTATTCTGGTCAACATCGCAAGAGGAACGGTCATCGATGAATCAGCGATGGTGGAACTGCTCCAATCAGGTAAACTTGGAGCTGCCGGTCTCGATGTCTTTGAAAATGAACCTCATGTTCCGCAAGAGCTTTTGACCATGGACAACGTTGTTCTTCAACCGCACAATGGAAGTGCTACCAATCAGACACGGATCGCAATGGGACAACTCGTGCTCGACAACCTTGAGGCTTTTTTTGCAGGAAAACCGGTCCCCAACCCCGTCAACCAGGTTTTACAAAATTGAAGGATCATCATGGTTCATGTTCAACCAATTCAGGAACACGAAGCTTCCACTGAAGTGAAGGAGGTATTCGATGAAATTAAACAAAAACGTAAGGTGGATGAAGTCAATAACTTCTGGAAGTACCTGGCGAATCATCCTCCAACCTTGAGGCGTACCTGGGAAAGTCTGAAGGAGGTGATGCAATCAGGCGCGCTCGATCCCCTGGTCAAGGAAATGATCTATGTTGCTGTGAGTGCCTCAAACAATTGTGAATATTGCATCCGTTCCCACAGCGCGGCAGCCAAAAAAAAGGGAATGACCGATGAGATGTTTGGAGAACTGATGGCAGTGGTGGGAATGGCCAATGAGACCAACCGGTTGGTCAATGGCTACCAAGTCNAATTGGATGAGGANCTTCGGGACTAACCAGGATTTCAGTTATGTTGTATGAAATGCACGGGCAATCCGNGCTCCAACACGAGCNTTGTTTTGGATCAGGGTGATGTTGGNCTNNAGGCTTGCTCCTCCTGTTTTCCNGACGATCTGTTCAAGGACGAAGGGGGTGATATCCTTTCCTGATATGCTTTGATCCGCTGCCAATTCTAAGGCTTCCTTGACAACCTGCTGAAGCAACTTTGGATCAAGAGCCTCTTCTTCAGATAAAGGATTGGCAATCAGCAGACCTCCCTCCAACCCCAGATCCCAGTGGGTTTTCATACAGCTCGCCGTCTCTTCTTCGTCATTCATCCGGAAAGGAGCCTTGACTCCACTGAAGGGTGTGTAAAAGGCGGGGAATTCATCGCATCCGAAACCGATCACGGGAACTCCACGGGTTTCCAAGTATTCCAGGGTACGGGGAATATCCAGGATGGATTTAACTCCAGCACATACCACAGCGACTGGGGTACGTGACAGTTCTTCCAGNTCCGCGGAAACGTCGAGGGTTTGTTCAAAATCTTGGTGCACTCCGCCGATGCCTCCTGTGACGAAGACACGGATGCCTGCTTTGTTTGCACAGATCATGGTTGCGGAAACGGTGGTCCCTCCATTCTGTTTGCGGTTCAGGGCCGTGGAAAGATCTCTGCGGCTGATCTTGACCGTATCTGAATCTGAAGCGAGTTCCTCTAATCCCTGATGCTCAAGTCCAATTTGGATTCTCCCCTTGCGGATGGCAATCGTTGCAGGAACCACCGATTCTTCACGGATGATGGATTCGACNGAAAGTGCGGTTTCAAGATTCTGTGGAAAAGGCATTCCATGGGTGATGATNGTTGATTCCANGGCCACCAGAGGTTTCCCGTCTGCCAGGGCATCTCGCACCTCTNCGCTGTAATCGATCCAGTCTTCAGCAGGCATTGTTATGTTCTTGCTTCTTGTCCAATAGCGGTTTTAGGTATGAGGGACGAAGTCCAGGCCAGACACTGGAATCACATTCCATCGTTTTTGTGGCCATCATCATCCCCGCCTCAGAAGATATTTGGTNGGAGTAACCCTTTNTCTGCCCCCAGAGCACTCCGGCGCANAGAGCATCTCCGGCACCGGTGACATCNGTAACTTTCACCGAAATGGNGGGTATGCTGAACTGAGATTCCTCGCTGACCCAGAGTAAACCTCCGGAACCAAGGCTCAGCACCACCTTTTTCACACCACGTTCCAGTAGGCTTTTGCAAGCATCGATCTGTTGTTCATGCTTTGAAAGGGATGTTCCTGTCAGTGATTCGAGTTCATCCAGATTNGGCTGAAGGGTATCGATCCCTTCGAGAGATTCTGGAAGTTTCCGGGATTTGGCAACCGAAACCGGATCAACATGAAGCACCAATCTGTTTTTCCTGCATTGTTCGATAACCCATTTCAGCACTGCTTTAGGAAAATTGGTGTCCAGGAATACTGCATCCGGAAGACTCATGGACTTCCAGATTTTTTCCATCTGATCCACGGTTATGGAATCTGCGAGTTGCATGTCCGCCATTGCCAGCAGCATCTCACCATCAGGATTCTGTAGGGCGGTGTAGCTTCCGCTGTTCATTCCTGGTTGCTTGAGGCTCGGGGAGCAATCAATCCCCATGGATTCAATTTGGCCCAGCAGCCAGNTTCCATCAAGGTCATCGGAAAAGGTACTCAGTAGCACCGCACAATAATCGAGACGGGTCAGGTTTTCTGCAACATTCCTTGCTACACCGCCGCAACTGATCTGGCTGGTGACTGGGTTTGAAGTACCCATCTTGAATGGTTCCGACAACTTCAGCTTGCGGTCCAGATTGGCACCTCCGATACATAGCACGGTTGGATTCATGTTTTGGACGCTATCCGATCTCCAGAATCGTGTCAATGCCGAGAAAGCAGAATGATGAATACATTATCTACTCAATTATTTTAAGCTGCAAAGTTAACCAATGGAGCTGTTTTCAGCCAACCAGATTCCCTTTCATTCCTTGCTGACACGCCAGGCACTCATCATGCCAATCAGCACCAGGGGGATGAACGCGGCAAAACACCAGAATGCAACATTACGGGCCACTTCAGGACTGTTCGTTTCAGAAAATCCGGAATAATTAGCGATGATGCCGCTGAATGCAGAACCAAGAGCCATTGCCACTCGCATGAAGGTTGGAATGGAAGCAGAAACCTGAGTCCGTTCCGTTTCAGGGACGTTGGCAATGATGCGTTTGCTGACAAAACTCCAGGACATTCCATACCCTGTGCCCATAACAATGGAAAGCACCCCGATCGCCCAGAGGGGGCCCACGGGCATCACAAAAACCAGAGCCACGGTGGTGATGCTGATCAGGATCGCGCCACTGCGAATCAAACCTGGTTCAAAACGTTCTCTGGCCCCGGAGGACACAATCGCCGTTACCGTCCACCCCAATGATTCCAGAGCGATGATGTAGCCAGCCACCAAAGGTTCCGCGCCAAAGAGAATATACATCAGAAACGGTCCATAAACCGTGAATGAAATGGTGGCCATGAAAAATGCCGAGAGCATGACCAGGCCGGAACCTGAGATGGTGAGAGGATTCAAAGTTCCTTTAGGGAAAATCCGGTTATCGCTTTCGGAGTCCTGCTTCAGAAACAGGAACAGCAGCAATAATCCCATGATCCACAAACCAATGGCAGGGCCGTAGTCAATCACCACCCCGGATTGACAGATGGCCAGCACTGACAGACTCAAGATCCCCAAACGGATGAATGGAATTTTTTGAACAACCAGGTCGTGTTTCTGAGAATGGCCTCTCAGCAGTGGGAGGGCCACCAATACAGCGACTAAGCCTTGGGCTGCAAAGGCCCAGAAGGCACCACGCCAGTTTCCTGTAGAGACAAAATAGCCTCCAATCAGGGGTCCGCACAAAGCAGAGCTTCCCCAAACTCCTGAGATCACAGCGATGAGTCGGACCCACAATTTCTGTGGAAAAAGGGTTGAGGCTCCAATGAAGGCAATGGACACCAACCCTCCTCCTCCCATACCCTGAAGGAGTCGCCCAACGATCATGGTAGCCATCTCCGGAGCGTAGCCGCTGAGGCTGCAGCCAATCACGTAGCAGATTCCAGAGGCCGCAGTTGCCCGTGAAATTCCGGTACGCAAGACCAAAAGCCCCATGATGGCACCCGTTACTACTGAACCCAACTGATAGAGGGTATAGGTCCAGCTCAGGTAGGGTAGCCCTCCTATTTCATCCACAACTGAGGGCATGATGGTGGCTACAAGTGTTGAATCGGCAGCATAAAGCCAGACACCAAAACAAAGTACCAGTAAGCGCGGAAGATGCCCTTCCCGTATCAGTGCAGACCAGGGGACTTTTGACGAAAGAGTCTCACTCACTAATTTACAAGGGAAGGATGAGGGAAGAAGTCATCTTATTCATCCAACCTGATAGGGAAGCTTTCTTTGAATTACCCCAAAAAAGCATAAAAAGAATGCTTCTCCAGGAATGCCACCTGAAGAATGTTTTCAGCATGGCATAATGTGTTTTCCTGAGATTTAGATCAGTCATTTCCGTAAAAAAGGGATATATAGCAATCGCCAGAATGGCACGAACATATTACAGATGCATCCCGAATCATTTTTGGGACTTCACCCATTTTTATGGAAAAACAGGGGATGATTTCAGCCCACGTCTATAACGGACTTCAGTGCCCCTTGATTCATAAGCATTTTGAATGCATCGATGATGGCACCACAAAATTGAGGGTTCCGGGGGAGGTCTTCTCCAAAGATTTCGTTCTGTCCCAACACTCCTAAGACATAAGGTTCGGCGCAGGCTGGGTCAGGGATTTTACCTTCAAGCATGCCCGTCATTTTGGCGATCTGCCTCAACTCTTCTGCAAGGGGGTCGCGTATCTCGATCATGCGTCCGTGTTCGTCTTGGCCTGGGACGAAACGCATCCAACCTGCAACTGCCAATGCCAGTCTTGGAAATGATAATCCTGCATCCAGTCGATCACGGATCGTGCCGAGCAAACGCTGTGGCAGTTTTTGGGACCCGTCCATGGCGATCTGCCAGAGGCGGTGTTTGAGAGCCGGGTTCCGATAGCGTTCGAGTAGGGCAGATTGGTATTGAACGAGATCGACTGAACGAGGAAGCTTGAGCGTCGGCACAATTTCTTCCGCCATCATGTTTTTCAGCAGACGTTCAAAGTCAGGTTGCAAAACAGCATCTGCAACATATTCGAACCCTGCCAGGAAACCGAGGTAGGCCAACGTGGAATGAGTTCCGTTCAGCATGCGAAGTTTCATTTCTTCGAAGGGTTTCACATCCTCGACCATTTCCACTCCTGCCTTCTCCCAGGAAGGACGTCCACAGACAAATTGATCTTCAATCACCCACTGGCTGAAAGGTTCCGTGACCACCACGGCTTCATCGCGACACCCCAGAGTCTCTGAAACCATTTCCCGGTCCGATTCAGTGGTTGCTGGAACGATACGGTCGACCATGCTGCAGGGGAACGCACCTTCGTTTTGAATCCATTTTGCCAATCCCTCGTCCCTATGTTTCGCGAATTCCAGAACCAGATTTTTCAGAGTTTTCCCATTTTCCGGAAGATTGTCGCAACTCAGGGTTGTAAAAGGCGGAATTCCGGATTCTTTTCGAAGGGCCAAAGCCTGCACCAGGTATCCCAGGGTGGATACGGGTCGAAATGGATGTTCCAGATCGTGAATGATGTCAGGATGTTCTAAATTCAAATTACCTGAAGCCGGATCATGGCAGTAGCCCTTTTCTGTCACTGTTAATGATACCACTCTGGTTTGGACCGAAGTCATCCGGGTGAGCACGACTTCAGAATCTTCAGGAGCAAAAAGTATTTCCTGCACTGCTCCGATGATCCTTATCCGGTTTCCCGTTCCGTCCTGCTCCATCAAACTATAGAGCCCTCCCTGAGGAACCATCTGGTCTCGAACCTCGGGACGTCTGAGGCTGACCCCGCAGATGCCCCAGTCGCTTCTTCCCTCCTCTTCCAGTACCTGCTCCGTGTAAAATGCCTGATGTGCCCGGTGGAAGGCTCCTAGGCCTAGATGCACAATTCCGATCCCTATTTGATNCCTCGGATAATCAGGAATNATGACCCCCTTGCGGGCAAAATTATGTTCATTCAGACGCATCATTGTTTTTTAAAGACCATATATTTATCTAACCGTAGATGTGGATAAAGTAATCCCTATTAAGGCATCACCGTCCATTCACCAAGACGGACGTTTTGTATTTCCCATTGTCCTTTTAATTTTTTCCACTCAACCCATTCAATCCTTTCATCGAGTCCTGGATTTTTTGACATTCCAATTAAGGATCTAGGATGTTCTGAGCCCCATCGGATTGCTTTTTCAAAAGGGAGGTTGAACCAACCTAAAACATTGAGGACGCACTGAGAAAGAGTGGAGGCTGACCCTGCNAGATTCTGGGTGCCAGGAATGTATGCCACATCTTCTTCCTGTCTTTCCAGTATCACCTTCCCCAAAGTGTATTTTCCAGGTTCTGCACATGATCCTGCTGTAGCATCTGAAACCAATATTGTCCTCTGGTCCTCTTTGACTCGGATAAAGACTTTTAGNGCATGTTCATTCAGGTGGATTCCATCAGCAATGAAACTTGCGTGAAGTCTATCCTCGGATAATTGATAAAGAATAGGGTTTTTTAATCTTGGAATATACTGGGCACAACCATTTCCCAAGTGTGTGCTTAGGCGAGCGCCTGCATCAACTGCTTTTTGAATATCTTCCAATGCGGGGTTGCAATGTCCTAATGCTACTGTGATGTCCTGATCACACCATCGGGGAATCATGTCGAGAACNCCTTCAATTTCTGGGGCGACCGTAATCAAACGGATCATTCCTCCAGCGGAATCTTGAAGTCTTTGAAAATGATCCCAGGTAGGATGAACCATGGATTCATGAGGATGGCAACCTCGAAAACCNTCAGCAGGATTAAGAAAAGGTCCTTCTAGGTGATAACCCCTCACCATTGCTTCAGCAATGGGAGATCTTTTTCTTGCTTTTTCAAGGTTTGTAAAACATTTCAATTGCCACTCTTGACTTCCGGTTATGACCGTTGGCAAACAGGCTGTTACTCCAGTTGACAGNATCCGTTGAAGTGAACCCTCAAACGCTTCAGGAGTGATGGTCGGATCATTAAAATCAACTCCTGCAAAACCGTTGACCTGAAGATCGCATAAACCTGAAGTAGCAACAGTCTTTCCAGAGGTTTCAGATTCAATTTCAGAAGGAATTGCTTTTAAAAATCCAAATCGATCTGTTTCAGGAACAGCATCAGGGTTGAAGAGCATTGTGATGATCTGTTTTTAAAACGATTAGATTATTCAATGCCAGAAAGTTGTATTTCTTGATAGTGGTGGCAGCTTACATAATGCAAAGGTTCGACTTCTTCCATTTTGGGCTCTTCCATACTGCATCTTTCAGAAGCATGTGGGCANCGTGGATGGAAATGACATCCTTGAGGTGGAGAGGCTGGGCTAGGTACATCNCCCTCTAAAGGAGTCATCTTGGATCGAATCCTTGGGTCTGCCACAGGTACTGCGGATAGAAGCGCAGCCGTGTANGGATGTNTAGGCTCATTGAAAAGGGAATTCGTAGGTGCTGATTCAACAATTTTACCAACATACATAACCGCGATCCGATCACTAATATGCTTCACCACACTGAGATCATGAGCCACAAACAAGTACGTGAGCTTCAGGCTTTCCTGTAATTCCAACATCAGNTTGAGAACCTGGGCCTGGACTGAAACATCTAGAGCAGAAACAGGTTCATCNGCGACAATCAATCTTGGGTTCAAGGANAAAGCCCGGGCAATTACAATCCTTTGACGNTGGCCTCCACTAAATGCGTGTGGAAAACGTTGCATNTATTCTGGACGCAACCCAACCATTTTGAGTAANTCTGCAACCTTTTCNGTCCTTTCTNTGCGATTTTTCANNCCATTTACCAACATTGGTTCACCAATTAAATCAAGAATGTTCATTCTNGGATTCAACGAGGCAAANGGATCCTGAAAAATCATCTGCATATCGGTTCTTAAAAGACGCATCTCTTTTTCCTCCAGAGAAGCCACATCAGTAAGAGATCCATCCGATTTACGAAACTGGATTTTTCCTTCAGAAGGTTTCAGTGCTCTGAGGATGCAACGTGCAGTAGTAGTCTTGCCGCATCCACTCTCTCCTACGAGNCCTAGAGTTTCCCCTGCATCAAGGTGAAAATTGATACCATCTACTGATTTTACCTGTCCCACAGTTTTTTTGATGAAACCTTTGCGAATGGGAAAGTATTTTCTCAATGATTGAACTTCCAAAATACGTTCTGGAGCTAACCATNCTGAGGATGCAGGCATCTTTAAATTTTCAGAGGGCATCGGTTTTTTCGTGATACTTGAAACAACTTACGTGTTGTTTCTCTGTAACTGGAAACAAATTTGGAGGGNCCTGGTTACAGGTTCCTGGAATGGCATCATCACACCGTTGGTAGAANGGGCAGCCTTTTGGACGATTGAAAGGATGTGGAATAGACCCTTCAATGGTCGGCAGTTTGGATCGGTTCNTCGTTTTNANCCCAGGAATTGATTTCAACAAGGCTTTGCTATAGGGATGCAGGGGATTGTGAAAAATCTCATCCACCGGACCTTTTTCCATGACTTGTCCTAAATACATGACAATCACATCGTCTGCCAATTGGGCAATGATCCCCAAATCATGCGTGATGAAGATGATGGCCATTTGGTTCTTTTGTTGAAGATCCCTGATGAGGTTGAGTACCTGAGCCTGAGTGGTGACATCAATGGCTGTGGTGGGTTCGTCGGCGATCAAAAGAGACGGATTGCAGGTCAATGCCATGCCTATCATGGCCCGTTGCCTCAGTCCTCCACTGAGTTCCCAGGAATATCGGTTCATCGCCTCCAAAGGATTGGGAATGCCCACCTCATTCAGTCGTTCCACGGCTATATTGAAAGCTTGATCCTTACTCAAGGACTGGTGAAGTTGGACGCTTTCAATCAATTGGTTTCCAATCGTGTGAACTGGGCTGAAGGCGGCCATCGGCTCTTGAGGGATCAGTGCGATTTCGTTTCCCCTGATGGATCTCATTATCTTTCCCTTTGAATCAAGTTGGGCAAGATCCAGCCTGTTTGACCTTCCTTCTTTCTGGTTTTCTAAATGAAACCAGATTTCTCCTTCGGAAATCTTACCAGGAGGTTCGATGAGCCTTAAAATGGACTTGATCGTGACACTTTTGCCACAGCCACTTTCTCCCACGATGCCCAAAACCCGTTGTGGAAAAACATCGAAGCTAACTCCGTCAACGGCTTTGACGGAGCCTTCATCAAGATCAAAAATAGTTCTTAAGTTTCTGATTGAAAGAAGAGGTTCGGTTTCAATCCTCATGCTCTATCTAACTGTATGGATCTGCTGCGTCTCGGAGGCCATCTCCAAGAATATTGAGTGTAAGTACCGTTATGATCACAGCAAGTCCTGGAAGCAATAGCCAGGGGGCCAAGGCAATGGACTGAAGATTTTGAGCTTCCTGAAGAAGTACACCCCAACTGATTGCAGGAGGCCTCATTCCAAGACCCAGGAAACTCAGGAAGGTTTCATTTATGATCATGACAGGAATCGCCAAAGTACTGGTGGCAATGATGTGACTCGTAAACGTAGGAAGCATGTGTCTGAAAATGATACGCATTTGGCTACACCCTGCCAGGTGGGCCGCCATGATAAAATCTTCCTCACGCATCGAAAGAAAACGACCTCGGACTTCTCTCCCTAGGGTGGTCCAACCCAAAAGGGAGAGGATGATGGTGATGGCAAAATAGGTTTGTTCCACAGTCCAATCCCTTGGGAGGGACGCGGTGAGGGCCATCCAAATGGGAATCGGCGGTAAGGATTGAAGAATTTCAATTAGTCTCTGGATGATAAGGTCGGCCCAACCCCCGTAGTAACCTGAAATTCCTCCAAGCAGAATGCCCAGGAAGATGCTGAGAAAAACCGCAACCAAGCCTATAGAAAGGGATACCCGAGTCCCATGGATTAATCTCGACAACTGATCCCGTCCTAATCGGTCGGTTCCCAACAAGTGGAAGGTTTTTCGAGATTTGGGGTCACTGACTCCCAGAAAATGAATGTTGGAGGAGATCAACCCAAAAATCTTATAATCATAACCCTCAACCCAAAAGCTAAGAGGAATAATCCTGGATTCATTTGCAACCCACTCCATCTTTAAAGTGGTTCGATTGCGCTTGCCTTTCAATTGATAGGCATGGGGGAAAATACCTTGTTCATGAAAAAAATGAATACCCTGTACTGGTATGAAGGACTTCATAGCACTGGATTTATGAGGATTCTGAGTACTAAAGAAATCAGGAAATAGGGCTATCAGTGCAATAATGATTAAAATCCATCCACTAATCACTGCCAATCGATGTTTCTTGAATCTCCACCAAACCAGNTTCCAATTCGGAGCCACTTCAATGGCTTCTGGTTCTTCTTGAGGAACTTTGTTGGAATCCATCTTCTTTTCAGAATCCATTGGGGCCGGCTGAAAAACCTCTTCTACTGAAGAATTGGTGGATTCTGAATTCATGTTGGCATTCCTGACTTAGCCCATCCTTCTATCCCGTTTCTTTTTTCAGACCAGATATTGTTGGGGTAAGGTCGAATCCATCCAGGTTGATGTCCGGGATGATCGGAGGTCATGGTCATATACGGATACGTTTTTTCAGAATGCCCATCTATGACGGATTGTAAAACTTCCGACATCAGTCTCTGTTCGAGTTCTAAATATNTATCCTGAAAATCAGGATTCTGATGCAGGTTGTTTTGCTCCAATGGATCCTGAAGGATATGATGTAATGTTGTGACTCCATTCTTATATTTGCAAAGCTTCCAATCATCCTTAAGCATCATCACTCCTGACCCTGTAGAGCCCAGGACACTATTCCTAGCTATGTGTTGTTCAATCTCAGGAAGTGGTATCGAGTCTTGTGAAACGGCATTCTTTGATCCTGCCAAGGCCAGTATTGANGAGTAAAGATCTGTCAGAGAAACAAGGCTTTTGGACTGTCCTTGATGGAATGGCCCCCCAGAGGCAATCAGGGGGATTCGGATTGAAGGCTCATGGAACAATGCCTTTCCTACAAAATCAAAATCTCCCAGGAAATCTCCATGATCAGAAGTAAACAAGACCACAGTTTCACGATGTGGAGATCTTGTTTCCATAACTTCCAAAATCTTTCCCACCTGTTGATCAATAATCTGAATCAAACCTGCATAATGCCGGCGGATTTGGTCCTTGGCTGTCTTTGGAAAATATGTAAAGTCTGTCTGGGCTGAACCTTCCTGGTGGGACTTGATGAATGAATCTCTAAAAACATTGGTCTCCTTTGTTGCAGGAGAGGCCTCAGGAACATCCAAGTCACGGACCTGATCGGCAATTTCCTGAGGGGGATTATAGGGATCATGCGGTCCAGCAAAACCTACCCAGAGAAAAAAAGGATTGGAGTGTGAATAGTTCTTAAGAAATTCCACAGCTTTCTTACCNATCCATGCATCTACCTGGTGTTCCATCGGGATGGGGCTGATAGATGCCATTCGCCCTTCCCGGTAGCCAGGTTCCTCGGGCCCACTCAATTTTCTTATTCCATGTTCTTTCAGGTAAATTGCGTAGTCATCCTGAATATGGATGTGGCGCTTGTCTTCTGCAATCACACGGTGGTGGAATCCTTCATCATGATCCCAAGGAATGAAGTGCATCTTTCCGATTGCTTCTGTACGGTATCCTTCTTCGGCGAGCATCTTTGCCAAACTCCTTTGCCCGCAGATATCGTGGTCAGGTCTCAGCCAANAATTGTTACTTAAAACTCCTGTAGACAAGGCATTGTGCCCAGTCAGAAACGAAGCTCTGGCGGGGATACAAATGGGAGAGGGTGAAACAACATTCCTGTATAAAACTCCTTTTGATGCCAGCCGGTCTATATTTGGTGTTTTCATCCAGGAAGCACCAAAACATCCCAGAAAATCAGTCCGGAGTTGATCCGGCATCAGCAGGATGATATTCGGTGGATTATGGTTTTTTGCCATTATCGGTCATCTTCCAATCGAATTCGCGGATCCAACCAAGCCAGCAGGATATCAGAAACGAGTGTCCCGATGACCGCCAACATCATGTAAAAAAGTATAATGGTTCCCGCAAGAAACATGTCCTGACTGATTAGAGCCCTCAAGAGCATTGGACCTATAGTTGGNAGATTCATAACTGTTGCAACGATGACACTTCCCGAGAAAATCAATGGCAGGTACCAACCTATGGTACTGACGAGGGGATTGAGGGCCAGACGAACAGGATACTTCCATACAAGCTTCCATTCTGAGAGTCCTTTAGCTCGAGCCATTTCCATATAGGGTTTTTTCAATTCATCCAATAAATTAGCTCTCATCACACGAGCAAGACGTGCAGTTCCATCAAGACCCAATATCACCACTGGTAACCAGAGGTGTTTCAAAAGGTCATAGAAACGTTCCCAACTCCATGGGGCGTCAATGTATTCTGCAGAAAAGAGTCCTGTAACACTGACCCCATAATATTTNAAGGCTATCCACATCAGTACTAGAGCTGTCATAAAAGTTGGTGTTGCGATCCCGATGTAATTTAAGACAGTAAAAAAATAATCGAAAAAAGAGTACTTTCGGGTAGCTGATAGAACCCCAATCGGAATGGCTACGGCCCAGGTGAAAAGGAAAGTACCTAAACCCAGTGCTAGCGTCAGCCCCATTCGTTCTCCGATCAGTTCGCTGATCGGACGNTGCCAGTCCAGGGATATGCCTAAATCTCCGATCAATAAACGACTNATCCATTTGTAATATTGTATATGCATGGGCTGATCGAGCCCATAAAGGACCCTGAGTGCTTCGATTTGGGCACGTTCCATGGATGAACCTGATGCTGCCAGTTCTGCAATATAACTGGTCAAAAAATCACCGGGGGGGGCCTGAATCAGAACAAAAGCTATGATGGAGAAGATGAACAACAACAATGGCAGCAGCAGCANCCGCTTAAGGATGTACTGAAGCATCGTGTGTTTAAAATATGGTTGGAGTAAGGCAGTTCACCCGAAGGTGAACTGCCAAAGAAATAAAGNACCTACTTGGCGTAGAAATATTGCTCNAGTCTAGTATCACCTGGTGTCCTCAGAGGCCAGTCATTTCCGGCTACTACGGGGACATTCCTTAGATTGTCATTGGCAACAAGAACCCCCTGAATCATTGGAGTCATGCCGACAGTTCCAATTTCCCAGACATTGTCTGCCCAGATTTTGAAAAGCTCTTTGGCCAGAGCTACCTGTCGGTTCCGAGAAGAAGTTTTTGCTTCATCAATGATCTCAACAAGGCGTTTGATTTGTGGAGGAGGAGCCTGTCCATCTGAACCGCCTGACGCATACCACTTTGCAACCAAGGGAGCAAAAGTCAAAGCAGGGTCACTGCGCGGGTCAAATTTGGGCTGACCACTGAACGGAAATCCTGTGGTATCTTCATTCCAAATTTCTGCCATCAGTTCATTGGCAGGACGCATGGCAAAGTGTTGACTTCTTTCACGGATCTCAACATGAGCCTTAACCCCAATTTCAGCCCAGTTCTCAACAATCAATTGAGCTATATCACCCCATGCTCCAAATTGGGGAACGACACCAATCTCAATATCCAATACCTTGCCATTGGGCATGAGTCGGAATCCTTGCGAATTTTTCTTGGGAAGAATTCCATCTAAAATCTGATTGGATTTGGAAGGATTTAGTTGGGTGTAACGGAAAGCATATTCATCCCCGGGGTAGTAGGGGTGAAAAGGTGCAGGAACACCTTGTCGAGCTTCTCCAAGCCTAAAGAATGCCAATTCCTTAATCGCATCCCTGTCTATCGCATGAGAGAGGGCAATCCGGAACTGCTTATTTCGGAAGAATTCTCCTTCGGCTCCTGTCCAAGTCTGGTTCA
>NYUB01000023.1 GCA_002683785.1 Deltaproteobacteria bacterium | reverse complement strand
GTGTCGATTGCTGTAGCACCTCTTTCCCATGGCGCTGGCGTGCACATGCTTTTGAATGTCGTCCGTGGGGCTTCGCTGGTAATGATGCAGGGGAAAAAATTGGATCCTGAAATCTTCTGGCAGTTGGTCGAGAAACATCAGGTCAGCAACCTCTTCACCGTGCCAACGATCGTAAAGATGCTGGTCGAGCATGAATCCGTGGACCGTTATGACCACAGCTCATTGCGTTATATGATCTATGCGGGTGCACCGATGTATCGTGCCGATCAGAAAAAAGCCCTGGAAAAATTAGGACCCGTGATGGTCCAGTATTACGGGATGGGGGAAGTCACAGGTTGCATCACCTATTTGCCAACGGAGATGCATTCGCTGGATGATGATGATCCCAATGCCAATATCGGCTCCTGCGGGATTCCCAGAACCGGAATGGAAATTACAATTCTCGATTCTGACCAAAAACCTTTGAAAACGGGTGAAGTCGGGGAAATATGCTGCCGGGGACCTGCAGTTTGCGAAGGCTATCATGAAAACACTGAAGCTACAGCAGAAGCAATGCGGGGAGGCTGGTTCCACACCGGAGACCTTGGATATGTTGACGAAAGAGGGCTGGTTTACATCACCGGACGCAGTTCTGATATGTACATCTCTGGGGGAGCCAATGTCTACCCTCGAGAAATCGAGGAGGTTTTGTTGACCCATCCTGGAGTCAGTGAAGCAGCTGTTCTTGGGGTGCCGGATGAAAAGTGGGGAGAAACAGGTGTAGCCGTTATCGTGCCATCTAAAGGGACTAAGGCAGCAGATGAAGCTTCACTCTACAAACATCTCGATGGACGATGTGCTCGATACCGTTGGCCAACTCGATTTTTCTTTTGGGATGCTCTGCCAAAATCGGGATATGGGAAAATCGTTAAGAAAGATATTTTGGCAACCTTGATGGATCAGGAGATGCTTTAATCAAAGAACAGGAATTCCTCGACAAAAGTGTTTTTCAAGAATCATGGTCATGAGTTTCATGAACAGATTCTTGTTTGCGGTTCCCCTGTAAATATCGAAAAATTGCACTGCAAAAAAGGATGGGCAACACTCCCACAAGAAAAAACCAACTCAGTGAAAACCCATCAAAAAAACGTTCGCGATCAGGCTGCTGATTCAGTTGAAGACTTGAAAAAAAGATAACCACCAGCCAGATCACAGCGAAGATCAGTAAAATGACTTGTGGTCCACGAGTCCGAGACTTTTCAGGCTTTTTGTTCAAACCAACATCTTCGAGCCGCGATTTCGGCTTTCATTAAGAGTCTCACTGCCGCGTTCAACCTTGTAGGGCACGCAGACCCCCTTTTGGAAGGCCGGCCGTTCTTTCAGAATATCCATCCATCCTTGGAGGTGATCCAAACCAGTTAATTCCACTCCGGCCCATTTATGAATTCGAACCCAGGGCCAGCAGGCCATATCGGCAATGGATAGTTCACCTGCAAGGTAGGGTTGATCCTGTAACCTGCGGTCAAGTACTTCATAGAGTCTCCGTGTTTCACGCTGGTAGCGTGCGATGGCATAATCGATCTGCTCCGGAGCATAACGGTAGAAGACATGCGCCTGCCCCTGCATCGGTCCGATTCCTCCCATTTGAAACATCAACCACTGCATCGCCAGGGAACGTCCTTCTGCTCCTTCCGGCAAGAATTTTCCTGTTTTTTCCGCGAGGTAGAGAAGAATCGCACCAGATTCAAATACCGTCCAGTGGCCAGCTTCATGGTCGACGATAACCGGAATTCTCCCGTTTGGATTCAGGGCCAGGAAGTTTTCCTCTTTCTGTTCACGTTTCAACAGGTCCACCGGGATGACACGATAAGGTAGCTGTAGCTCTTCGAGCAGGATTGAAACTTTGAACCCATTCGGAGTAGCCGCAGTGTAGAGGTCAATCATGGTTTTCCTTAAAATGGAGTTGTGCCTTTTCATATTCTGAAGGAGTGTTCATGTCCTTGATTTCCAATGGGAGGTCATGCTCCGGGCAAAGTTTTTTGATCCGCCACCCGCTCAGCAGTTCAAGCGGTCTTCTTTTGCCTTCTAGCAGTAATTCGGGGGCCTTTTCAAGGACTTGGGGGCGGTAAATGGCGAGCAGGGCGTTGGTGATGTTTTCGGCATGGGTACAGACCACATCCCATTCCTCCGTCAGTGAGTCATTCAGTGCATGAAGCCAATGAGTACTGAGAAAGGGGAGGTCACAGGTCAGAACGAAAATCTTCTCGGCTTCCTCTGGAATATGGATTAGTGAATCAGCAATTCCTTGTAAAGGACCTTCACCTTCTATTTGATCGAAGCCAATCTTCATCTTTTTGACAAGATGGCTGCTGATTGAAAGCGTTTGCTGGTTCGGTGCCCGCATCACGACAACATGTCCCGAAACCCGAAGAACCGTCTCAAGAATATTCTCCAGAACGCTTCTGCCGCCCAGCTTGAGTTCGGCCTTGTCTTGGCCCATGCGGCTCGAACGGCCTCCAGCCAGGATGAGGGTGGCAATTTGATGATCCATGGCGCTCAGCCTAACAGTTTTACAGTTGAAGCGGAAATTCCTTCAAATTGGCTGATAACTCAGGAACCAGGCTCTTTGTTTGAATGAGGAAGTTGAAGCGGAAGTTCGACTGTAAAAACAGAACCTGTACCAAGTTTGCTTTTAACGGAAATCCTGGCCCCCAGGAGTTCCGCAAGACTGTGAACCAAGGCCAGACCAAGTCCGGTTCCTTCTCGGGTATGTGGATTTCCTGAATCGGCCTGTTTAAATACCTGAAAAATTGTTTCGAGCTGTTCTTCAGGAATTCCACAGCCATTGTCTTCCAGATCGACCCGGAACCCGTCACATCTACGTAAAAGACCGATTGTTATCAGCCCTCCAGGTTCCGTGAATTTGATTGCATTACCCATAAGGTTGATCAGGACCTGCCTCAGTATGGCTGAATCGGAGACCAGCATAAATGGATTAACATAAGATTCTCCAGACTCTGTTCTGCTTTCCTGCCAATCGGATTCAGTCTGGAACTGATGGAGGCACTGAAGGGATTTTTCATGAATGAGTGGTTCCAGCATTTCAATGACTTCCAGCATCAGTTCGTCGAGCCGCATCTTTGAAGTCGAGATCTTCATTTGCCCTGCTTCCAGTCGGGAAAGATCCAGTAGCGAGTTGATGAGTTGTAACAACTGCTTACCGCTTTGAAGGATTCGGCTGATGCGATCTTTGCGATAATTTGATAATGGTTCGTCTTCATCATCGAGTAATGTACCTGCAAATCCGATGATCGCGTTCAATGGAGTTCTCAGTTCATGGGACATGCTGGTCAGGAACATCCCTTTCTGGTGACTCGCTTCTGCTAAAAGCATGTTGGATTTTTCCAATTCCTCAGTTCGTTCCCGGATGGCCTGAATCATTTCCCTGAACTGTTGAGCCAATTCTCCGACTTCATCGGAAGAAATCTCTGTGATTTCCCCATGAAAACGATCTTCTTTGACCTTCTTCACCGTGTCACGCAGTTTCTGAAGAGGAAAGATGATCTGCCTGGACAAAAACCAGGCCAACAGGACAAGCAGAAACAGGACACCCAAAGCAACGACCCATATTTGCAGGGTTAGTTCTATCAGACGATTGCGCAGCAGTTGATTTTGTTGGTGGCTGAACTGGGTCTGCCAGTTGATGATCTGTTCGATGGATCCCTGGATTTCTTGAAAAAGCGGAACCAATTCAATTTGCCACAAAGACTTTTCGGTTAACCGTGTCCGGTTCTCTTTTTCCACCTTGACCTGAAGTTCCTTCAACTGCCTGAGCATCAAACGGATGTCGTAAAAGGTCCTTGCTTCTACTTGCCTTTCGTTCTCCCACAGACGTTCCTTTTTGTAGAGGAGTTCTAGTTGGCTGAGCAAGGGTTCAATATCCTTCATCCAAACCTCGTCCCAAGCGGGCTGAATTCCCTCCTCATTGGCAATTCCTTCAAGCTGAAGACGCAGACTCTGATGAAGGCTGCTGCTGAGGCTGAACCAGCTTTGGGCTACCAGGGGAAGTTCCAGGTGTTTTTGAACCAATTCCTGCTGTTGGCGGGCAATCAGAAATACCGCGCTGAATCCTGTGAGGATGACCAGGGCACAGAGCAACGTGATCAGTAGGATTTTATGCCGGATGGTGGTAGGAAGCATAACCTCAGATCAAACGACAGGGGATTCTTAAGATTTTGGAAATTTCGAAATGACGAGTATCAGATTGATCAGGAGCAGCAAGGAAGAGAACATCCACAAACCGGCTCCCAGCCTGATAGCTGAATCTGATTCGAAAACAATGCCTACGCAGACCAGCATAAGAGATGACCCATGGAAGGTTGTCTGAACCCAGGCGCTTCTGTTGGGAAGAAGGTCTTTGAGCAGGGGTACCTTGATTTGACCGACCAAGGGACTGAAACGGTGAAACCAGACCAGAAAGGGGGCAATTTTGTAAAGCATTCCGTTGCTTACTGAAACAGCAAACCCTCCTAGGAAGAGCACACCAAAAAGCATCAACCATTGCTGTCCAGGATAAATCAGGTGGGCCAGTCCGAGAGGAACGGCCAAGCAGAGTGAAAGGATTCCTCCTTGCCAGAGCCTCAGTGTTGAATCGCTGACCTTACGTTTGCGCTGATGGAGCATTTTCAAAATTGTGAAGGAAAAAAGAAGTACCGCAGCCAATCCAGGCAGGCTCAATAACAGCAGCAACTCCTTATTCCATTCCAAGATTATTCCCAGAGACAATGCCAAAAGACTCCCGAATCCACTGAGAAGGATTCCTCTGGCTCTTGATTCTGGAAAGGGTTTTGAAAGGTAGAACATTGGAATCACATGAAAACCTACCCCGAAAATCAGGCATCCAATCCAGCCAAGAAGCCCCATTAGAAGATGAACGGTTTTCAGCATGTTTCGATCGAGGATTCCAGGCCACCATCCTGAATACTGAGCCAGGTTCAACGACCCCATCAGGAGTGTCAACCCCAGGCAGCCTAAGGCGAGGCGCATTGCAAGTACCACAGGACGGCTTCCATCAGCCCGAACAAGTGGTGGGANTAGTTGAAGCANGAAAAAAAAGATCGNGAGAAATAGTAGGATCAGCGCCGTTTTTAACAGCACATAATGATTCCAGAAAAAACCTGAGGCCATCAGCAGGATTGCAGGAATCATCATGGTATGCAGCAGTCGTGATAGCCTAGGAAACGGAACAATCCCTCCCACCAGGACCGGGATCATCTGGTAGAGGGCGCCGAACATGACCATCCCCATCCAGCCCAGAGTGATCAAGTGAGTCAATGCTATGGTCTCCGGAATCCAGGTGTTGGAAAAAATAAGACCTCCTTTCCAGATGACCAGCATTCCCGAAACTAGACCAAAAATCGGGGCCGTTAGAAAAAACCGAAGTGGGATGTCTTCAGATGGTGCCTGATCCAGGCTCAGGCCACCGGTTCTCACTTTGACTCCAACCANATTCGGACCTCGACCTGGTCCGGTGCATGTTCCAAAACTTGGAATTCAAATCCACGCTCCTGGAGTTTCGGAAAAAGCAGTCTGGGTTTCATGCGGTGCAGCATTTGGATACCTTCTCCTTTTTCAAGACGATCCAGGCTTTCCATTACCCGAAGCATGGGTTCAGGAGGTTCCATCATGCTGCAGTCGAGGGTGATCCAGTTGAGGCTTGGAATATCCTGACTGGAATTCATGCAGAGACCACAACGTTGTTCATGCGATCCATCAACTCTTCCCGATAAGGCGCTAAATGCTGGTCAACCATGGGATAGAGGATCCCTTCCTCTTTCATATTATGCTGCTGCATCAGGATCAGCAGGGTTTCNCCCACTTCNAGGATTTCATCCCGNTCCATTCGGGTTACNGCATCNGACATGCGTGCCAGCAAATTTCGTATNTGCTGATGTTCCATGCGCATCACTTGGGTTGGGCCCTGACGCATGCCGCTGATATCTTCAAAGGTTGGAAACAGAACGGTTTCCTCCATCAGGAAATGCCGTTCCATTTCGGAAAGGAAAATTGTGATCTGCCCCACACCTTCCTCCATCTGCTCATCAAGCAATGAGTTTTCTCCATCGGCATAAAGCTGGTCGCATTGACCATGGTGAATCTGCATAAATTCAAGCAGTGTTTTCATACGAATTACCTTTCTTTGGGTTCATGTTGGCCTCCTGTTTTCAAGGGTAGATTGGCTCGTCCAACCCGACTTTGTGGAGGACGATCCAGGGATTTACTGATGAATTGAACTGCGTCCAGCAGTTTTTCCGCATCGATACCAGTCTTAATACCCATCCCGTCCAGCATGTAAAGCACATCTTCCGTGGCAACGTTTCCACTGGCGCCTTTTGCATAGGGACAGCCTCCAAGTCCTGCCACAGAAGAGTCGATGACAGAGACTCCGAGCTCAAGACAGGCGTATAGATTGGCGAGAGCCTGCCCGCGTGTATCGTGAAAATGCAGGGCGATTTGATCGAGAGGGACGCACTGGTTCACCGTTTTGACCAGATTTTGGGCCTGTAAGGGGGTACCGATGCCGATGGTGTCGCCCAATGAGATTTCGCGGCACCCCATGTTGCTCATTGTTTCTGCGAGATCTGCCACTTTTTCTGTGTCAACCTTCCCTTGGTAGGGGCAGCCCATCACGCATGAGATGTAGCCGCGAACCGTGATCCCTGCAGCAATCGCCTCATCAATCAGGGGACGGAAACGTTCGATGGATTCAGAAATGCTGCAGTTGATGTTTTTTTGGGAGAAAGCNTCTGAGGCGGCTGCAAAAACCGCNACTTCTTCAGCACCTGCCTGCAGAGCCCTTTCCAAGCCTTTCAGGTTTGGAGTGAGAACNGGATATCGAACACCGGGCTTTTTGGGGATGCCGTCCATGACTTCTGAAGAATCCTTCATCTGCGGAATCCATTTAGGACTGACAAAACTTGCTGCCTCTATGGTNTTGATGCCACTTTGGGCAAGTTTGTCGATTAGTTCGATCTTGATTTCAGTCGGAACCCAGNTACTTTCGTTCTGTAATCCGTCCCTCGGTCCAACTTCAACGATCTCTACCTGCTCTGGAAAATATTTGTTGCTGCTGTAGTTCATTCGGCCTCGAATTCGATTAGTCTTTCATCCGTCTTCACAACATCCCCTTCATGAAAGAGCAGCCGTTCGACGCGGCCGTTTGTGGGAGCCAAAATCGGATGTTCCATCTTCATGGCCTCCAGTATCAGAAGGGTNTGGCCTTGTCGTACCTGTTCTCCTTTTTTGACGCAGACCCGGATGATGTTTCCAGGCATGGGTGCACTCAGTCGGCTGTTGGGGTGTTCAGTTTCAATGTCGTATTCTCGTACGTCTTCCAGGGTGAGGTGTATCCTTCCGGCTTCATGGATTGCCAATATTTCTTTTTGGTGCTGGAAGACTCTCAGAGGAAAGCAGCAGGGTAGGCCCTTGCTGTCATTAAAGCTGATAACGTATCCCAGACCTTCTTGCTGNAATTTCACCCGAATACTGCGTTTTTCAGTGATAACCTCAAAATCAGAATTCTTCCCGAGTAAGCGAAGTTCCCTGTGATGATCCTGCTGATCANGGAACGTGATACGATGCGGTTCCATTCCTCCCAGACGCCAGTTGTCGTAGGCATGCCAAGGGGAATGAGGGTTGTTGGAATGCTCTGCTTTGTGGAGGGCCTGCTGCTGTTCCGATTTGAGGTAAGTGATGGCGCAGGCCCAGTAAATCCATTCGGGAACAGATTCTTCTGTTTGTAGCAGTTCGGGCAGGGATGAATCGATGAANAGNGTGTCCGCTTTTCCCTGGATCACATCCGGATGTGACACCAGTTTCTGTAAAAAGCCGAGGTTTGATTCCGGACCGATGAGGGCTGTGTGATTCAGTGCGTATTGCATGGTTTGCAGAGCTTGTTCTCGATCTTCACCATGGACGATCAGTTTTGCCAGCATTGAGTCGTAATGAATTCCGATCCGGTCCCCTTTTTCAAAACCTCGGTCGATTCTGATCCTGGGGCGGCTGGGAACGGATTCGGCCTCAGCAAATTCCAAAACATCAAGGATTCCACTGCTTGGAAGAAAACCACGTTCTGGATTTTCAGCACAGATACGGACCTCGATGGCATTTCCATCAGGACGGATTTGGTCCTGCTTGAGGGGGAGATCTTGTCCTGCTGCAACCCGGATCTGCCATTCCACGAGATCCAGTCCGGTCCGTAATTCTGTGACAGGATGCTCCACCTGCAGTCGGGTGTTCATTTCAATGAAGTAAAAGGAACGATTTTCTCCAACGATGAATTCCACCGTTCCTGCACCGAGATAATGGACAGCTTGGACCGCCCTGACAGATGCTTCTGCCATTTGATTCCGGAGACTGTCATCAAGAAAAGGGGAGGGGCTTTCCTCCAGTATTTTCTGATGCCGGCGTTGAATCGAACATTCCCGTTCATGGAGGTGAACAGTATTCCCTTGATGATCAGAAAAAATTTGGAATTCGATGTGACGAGGTCCGGAAATAAAACGTTCCAACAAAACCGCATCATCTCCAAAAGCGGTCTTGGCCTCGCTGCGGGATAGAGTCAGGGCTTCATCGAATTGACTGAGCTGATTCACTCGCCGCATGCCACGTCCCCCTCCTCCGGCAACTGGTTTGATCAAAAGCGGAAAGCCGATTTTTTGTGCTTCCATGTGGAGGATTTCGATATCCTGTGACTCTCCGTGATAACCTGGAACTACAGGAACTTCAGCCTCTTCCATCAAATGTTTGGCCCGTGATTTGGAACCCATGTCCCGAATCGATTCGGGACGCGGGCCGATGAATTCAATACCGGCCGAGAGGCATTCCTCGGCAAACTCTGCGTGTTCTGCGAGGAACCCGTAACCGGGATGGATGGCATCGACCTGATGAAGAACCGCAGCCTCCAGAATGCGTTCTCGATTGAGGTAGGAATCTTCAGGAGTTGGTGGACCAATCAGACAAGCCTCATCGGCACATCTCACATGAAGTGCGTCCTGATCCACTTCCGAATAGACGGCAACGGTTGAAATTCCAAGCGTCTTGCAGGTTCTCATCACCCTGCAGGCGATTTCTCCTCGATTCGCAACCAGGATCCTGCGGAAGAGTCCTGAAGGTGTAAGCTGTTTCATTGAGGCGACATGTAATCTGAGATTTCCCAGGTCAAATCCCCCAGTTGGACCACGCTGGCGAGGCAGTTTCCATAGGGAGGTTGTCCGTTCCATTCATCCGGGCCAATAAGGCTCAGGATACAGGATTCATTTTTTTCATAAAGGAAGTAAACCTGATTGACCACCGGATGAAATCCACAATTAGCAGAACGGATCTTGGTGCGGATTTCTGCTTCGAATTCCACCTGATCGGCCTGTTCCATCAGTATTTTCGCCTGTTCACGCAAACGTTCGATTTCTCGATTGCAGGCATCGTTGCTTCGTTCCAGTGACTGGTCTTTGCTGACCGTCAGATCCGTGACACGTTCTTTTTCGGTTCGCACCTTGGTTGGATAAAGCTTCTCTCCCTGTTGAATCAGGGGGTTGTTCGCTTCCTTATCCTTCATGCTCTACCCTGTCCGGCTACTGCGGTTCTCTGATTTTTCATCTTTGGATCGGTGAAGAAGTCTTGCTTCCCTATTTCTGGATTGGATTTTCTGAGTACATTGAGTGCTCTTTGCGAAAACCAGGCTTTGCGGAGAGATTTAGGCATTTTCTTTTTGGGCGGGTCAAGCAGCCCGAAATTGGCATTCATTGGCTGGAAATGCTTCGGATCGCTTTCGGTAATGTAGCGGATCAACGCACCGCACATGGTTTCTGGTNCGGGNATCTTCCATTCANAACCCTTCAGGTCACNGNCAATTTGATGTGCAGCACAGAGNCCCATCGCCGTGGATTCAATATATCCTTCAACACCAATGATCTGNCCGGCAAAGTAGACTTCTGGATATTTTTTAAGATTGAGTCTTGGTGAGAGGACTNCAGGGGTGTTGATGAAAGTGTTTCTGTGGATTGAGCCGAGGCGTACGAATTCAGCATGTTCAAGCCCGGGAATCATTCGGAAGACCTTCTTTTGTGCGGTCCAGCTCATCTTGGTTTGAAAACCCACCAGATTGAAGAGGCTTGCGGCAGCATTTTCCTGGCGAAGTTGAACTACGGCATGAAAGGATTCACCGCTTTCNGGATGTTCCAGTCCNACCGGTTTTAAAGGGCCGTAGCGTAAAGTGTCTTTCCCGCGNTCAACCATGACTTCGATAGGCAGACAACCTTCGAAGGGTCGGACGTCTTCAAATTCATTCAATTGCACCTTCTCTGCCTGGTNAATCTCTTTCACAAACGTTTCATATTGAAGTTGATTCATCGGGCAGTTCACGTAATCCGCATCACCCTTCCCATAGCGAGATGCACGGAAGGCTTTTCGATAATCGATGCTTTCTGCTTCCACGACGGGTGCAATAGCGTCGTAAAAAGAAAGGTGGTGTGTTCCCAGCAACTGCTCCAAATCTTGAGAAAGGGATTCTGAAGTCAGGGGTCCGGTTGATATCAGGATTCGTTCATAATCAGAAAGCAATTCTGAAATATTTTGTATCTCCTTCCTCTTAATGGAGATCAAAGAATGTGCTTCGAGACAGGAACTGATATGTTTGGAAAAGGGTTCCCGNTCCACTGCGAGAGCCTGACCTGCCGGCAACGCAAAACGTTCCGCAGCCTCAAGAATCAACGACCCTTGTAATCGCAGTTCCTCCTTGAGTAATCCATGAGCATTTTCCAAGTTCAGACTTTTGAAGGAATTGCTGCAGACGAGTTCTGCACAGAAAGAGCTTCGGTGGGCTTCCGTCATTTTTTTCGGCCGCATTTCGTACAGATCCACCTGAATCCCTCGTCCTGCCAACTGCCAAGCTGCTTCAGATCCCGCAAGCCCTGCGCCGATGACCGCTACCNGTTTTTTNCCAGCCAACTTTTTTGCTCCAAATTCAGTCTTGCTTTCATCTTCCTTTATCGCTTAAATTAAAAATTCTACGGAATGCTCGGATGCTTGACAAGGACGAACCCTTGGACAGNAAACTGGCAGGGTTTGTGAATTGATTTAGGNGTGGTGTATTGACAATCAAACTCGCCGAGTCCGANGAAGCNGATGAAAATCTTGAGAACACTCATAATTCTTTCGAGCATCCTATTTTTTTGGAACCCTCTGGTTTGGGGTGCAGTTCCACAGAAAGATAAGCAGGATGATCTGTTTTATTGGTTATGGAACGAAGATGATATCAGTCGTAAAGCTCAGCAGATTGTTTGGTGGCAGGCTCGATTGGGAGAAACAAAAAAAAAGAAAATTAAATACCGTCCCACTCGAACCGACAATAGTCCTAAGAATTCTGTCTATCCTGATGATAACCTGCCTCGTGCTAAGAAGAACCTAAGCTTCACCCCCTGATGGACGGAAATGTTGCTGCCTCGGTTTTTGCCGTGATTCATATCCTCTGGGTCCTTCCCGTAGCGTATTTTACCCTCCTGGGACTTATGAACCGTTGATGTTTTTAGAATTGTCTAATGGTTCAGATATCTAGAAAATTAATTTTAATGTTCTTGTTCTGTTTACAAAAACTTAGTTTCTATTAAACTAAGTTTATAGAAATATTCCGAATAAGAAAATTTCTTTAATTTCAAAGAGTACCAATCATTTCGGATTAATATGCCTTATCAACAATTGTCTGTAGAAATGATCCCTGAATATTTTTCAGGGCTACCAGAGATGAAAAAAATATTNAGTAATTTCAATAACCTNAATGTGANAGAAGTTGGTGACGGCAATTTAAATTATGTTTATTTGNTCACGAATAATGATGCTTCCAATGAGTCAGTAGCCTTGAAACAAGCAGTCCCTTTCCTTCGAATCGTAGGCGAATCCTGGCCATTGCCTAAAGAGCGTATGACGATAGAAATAAAGGCNCTCCAAAAAGCTTCTGAATGGTGCCCTCAACATGTTCCAGAAATATATTATTACTCCCATGAAATGAGCCTTGTTATCATGAAAGATCTTTCAACTCATGGAGTATTGAGGGGGCAACTGATTGAAGGGCAATATTTTGCCAAATTTGCGGATCATATTTCGACTTACCTTGCAGAAACTCTATTTCATACAAGTGATATTTTCTTAAATCCAAGAGAGAAAAAAGAATTAGTAAGAGATTTCATCAATATTGATTTATGCCAGATTACTGAAGATTTTGTATTTACCCACCCTTTTGAACAGAATGAAACTAATGTATACAATATTGAATTAAAGGATTTTGAAATAAAATCAATTCAAGAGGATTGTGAATTAAAAATCGCTGTGGCTGAAATGAAACGTAAATTTATGACTGAAGCACAGGCACTCATTCATGGCGACCTTCATACTGGGAGTATCATGGCAAATGAGGAAGAAACTTATGTCATTGATCCTGAATTCGCGTTTTATGGTCCAATGGGTTTCGATGTTGGAGCACTCCTAGGAAATTTCTTGATGACATATTTTTCACATGAACATCGGCAGAACCTTTTAGGAAGAGAACCTTATCAATATCGTAAGTGGTTGTTGGATACAATTGAAANAATCTGGAAGGAATTTGTAAAAAAATTTGAACTTTTATGGGTTGAACAAGCCACTTCTGAACNAAGTTTGTACTGGGCTTATGAAAGGGGTGAAGAGCATTTTAAAAAACAACGAGATGTATTTTTATTGGATCTGTTTCAGGACACTCTTGGATTTGCTGCATGTAAAATGATGAGAAGGATCCTTGGGCTTGCAAAAGTGGCTGACATAGCAGATATTAGAGACCTTAAGGAGAGAGCGAGAATCGAAAACATGACACTTCAAATGGGGAAAAAACTGGTAACAGAAAGGAAGAAAATCAACTCGATTGAAGAAGTGATTGATCTAGCAAAGAGTTTTTCAGAATTGAGATAAAACATTTATAAAGTCTGGTAAATCTAGAGGCTCAATTTGTTAATTTTAAACTGATTTGAACCATGGAGCCGNTACCGAAGAATAAATCTTTTTTACCTCAAACACTGCGTTGGGAAGACGGTGAATTGTTCCTTCTGGATCAGACGCTTCTTCCTGGGAAAGTGGTAGAAGAACGTCAAGATAGCGTTGAGCAGGTTTGGGATTCCATCAAAAAACTTAAAGTCCGTGGAGCTCCTGCGATTGGAATTGCGGGGGCTTATGGTTTGGTTGTTGCCCTGAAATCGTGTCAAGGCCTGGAACGTGTTGAATTCATCGATGAGATGCGTAAACAGGCACAATACCTCGATGGCGCACGACCTACAGCGGTCAATCTGCACTGGGCATTGGAGCGTATGGTTCAGCATGCGGAAGGATTATCGGAAACCTCATCTGAATTGATTCATCAACGGCTTCTGGAAGAAGCCATCCGGATTCATGATGAAGACAGGCAGTTATGCCGAGGAATGGGCGAAGCNGGAAANGGNTTGATCCGGGAAGGAATGGGGATNTTAACACATTGTAATGCCGGATCTTTGGCCACTTCTGAACTAGGCACTGCGACTGCCCCAATGTATCTGGCGCATGAAGACGGGATCCAGTTCAAGGTTTATGCGGATGAAACCCGGCCATTGCTTCAGGGAGCCAGGCTGACGAGTTGGGAACTGATGCAGGCAGGGATCGACGTAACTTTAATATGCGACAACATGGCGGCCTCGATGATGTCTCAGGGGCTGATCGACATGGTCATCACAGGAACCGACCGTGTCGCAGCCAATGGTGATGTGGCGAACAAAATCGGAACTCTTGGAGTAGCCATTCTGGCCCGGCATTACGGGATACCATTTTATGTGGCCTGTCCCTATTCCACCATCGATCATCAGACCCCGAACGGTGAGCAGATCCCTATTGAAGAACGGGATCCGAATGAAGTGACCTTCTGGGGCAATCATCGTACGGCCCCGGACAATGTTAAAGTTAGAAGCCCAGCTTTTGATGTAACTCCAAATGAATTGGTCACGGGCCTGATAACCGAAAAAGGGATTCTCAGGGCTCCNTATCTCAATTCGATAAGCGAAACATACTCTTAAGAAAAAGTGTCTCAAGGATCCAAAAAAGAAGGACCATTCCTGCTTGGTGTGGATGCAGGAACGGAGAGCCTGAGAGCGGGGATATTTGATCTTTTTGGAAATCCTCTGGCATTTTCCTCAACAGCTTATTCGACGGAATTTCCTCAACCGGGATGGGCAGAGCAGAACCCTCTTGACTGGTGGAATGCTCTGGGCTGTTCGGTTCGTTCTGCCATCCATGAGGGAGGTGTCGATTCCAATGCCATTGCTGCGATGGCGGTTGATACCACCTGCTGCAGCGTGGTGGCGCTNGACGAAAAAGGAGATCCGCTGCGTCCCTGTTTGATCTGGATGGATCTCAGGAGTGCTCCCCAGACGGAGAAGGTTTTGGCCACAGGGGATCCTGCCTTGAGAGTGAACAGCAACGGTCAAGGGCCGGTTTCAGCAGAATGGATGATTCCCAAGGCACTTTGGATTCATGAAAATGAACCTGAATTGTTTGATCGTGCAACAACCATTTGTGAATTTCAGGATTACATCAACCTACACCTCACAGGCCGCAGAGTTGCTTCGATCAATAACGTATCAGCTCGCTGGCACTATGACCGAACACGGGGAGGGATACCAGAAACCCTTCTTGAAAAACTGGGTTTAAGTGCATTGTCTGAAAAATGGCCTTCCGAAGTCTTGAATCTTGGAGAACAGATAGGGGGGCTGACGGCAAAGGCCTCAGAACATCTAGGGCTTCCCAAAAATTTACCGGTGGTACAGGCTGGAGCAGATGCTTTCATTGGCATGATTGGTCTTGGTGTGGTGAGACCCGGAAGCCTGGCTTTCATCACGGGTTCGTCCCATCTTCAGTTGGGATTGAGTGAAAAGGCTTTTAACGGGACAGGTGTCTGGGGCACCTATTGTGATGCACTGCTGCCTGGGATACACGCGGTCGAAGGGGGGCAAACCTCTACAGGCTCNGTAGTGAACTGGCTCAAAAAACTTTATGGTGTCGAGGATTATGAAGTCCTCAACCGCGAAGCAAAGAAACTTCCTGCAGGTTCCGAAGGACTGATCGTCCAGGAACACTTCCAAGGCAACCGCACTCCTCATACCGANCCTCTTTCACGAGGGGTTTTCCATGGACTGACTTTNAAACACCAAAGAGCACATCTTTTCCGGGCCGTGATTGAGGGAGTGGCTTTTGGCAGTGAACTGATTCTTGAAACCATGCGGAACAACGGTTTTATACCGGAAAGAATTGTCATCGCCGGTGGTGCGACCCGATCCCCTCTTTGGTTGCAAATCCATGCCGATGTCTCAGATCTTCCACTGACGTTGACCAAAGTTTCAGACGCTCCAACTCTGGGTTGTGCCATCCTTGCTGCTGCAGGTGTAGGCTTCTACGAGAATGTACAGTCGGCAGCAGATATGATGGTTCAAGTCGAAGGAGTGGTGAAACCCAATTCTGAAACGCATCAGGAATACCAGCAATATTATGAAAACTACAAACAAACCTATCACGCCATGAGCCAACTCCGAATGAACCTGGAACGTAAATGAAAAACTCGGTGATCAAACAGGGCGGAAGGACGGTGATTGCCATGGCACATGTTCCTGCCCTTCCAGGTTCACCCGATTATATACTGCACGAGGGAATGCAGAAATTACATGATTGGGTTGGTCGGGATATTGAAGCTCTTCAGTCGGGAGGAGTGGATGCGATCATGTTCGGTAATGAATTTGACAGGCCCTATGTGCTGAAAGCTCCTCCGGAAGGTCTTGCGGCCTTGACAGCGGTGGTTACTGAAGCCAAGAAAACCTTGAAGCTTCCTTTTGGAGTGAATTACCTCTGGGATCCAGTTGCAACAGTTGCTCTGGCATCTGCAACTGGGGCATCGTTTGCCAGGGAAATCTACACCGGCGTATATGCCTCCGATATGGGACTTTGGGTGCCTGATTGTGCAGGTGCTGCTCGTTTAAGATCACAACTGGGTAATCAGGATTTGCAGATGCTTTTCAATATCAATGCGGAATTTGCAACCAGTCTTGATACTCGTCCACTTTCCGTACGTGCTCAAAGTGCGGTTTTTTCGTCCAAGGCGGATGTGGTCTGTGTGTCAGGCCCGATGACCGGTCAAGGGGTGGAACAATCCGAACTTGCTGCAGTGAGAGAGGTGCTTCCGGAAACACCCTTGCTTGCAAATACGGGGGTCAACCTCGAAACAGTCCGTGAGATCATGAAGGTCGCCGATGGATGTGTGATCGGAACCCATCTGAAAAAAGACGGAAATACCTGGAATTCTGTTGATGTTGAACGGGTGAAACGTTTTATGGATAAAGTGACACAAACCATTAAAGGAGTGACATGAAAAAAATTTTGAACGATCCCTTCAATTATGTTGATGAAATGTTAGACGGGCTATGCTCCGCTCATCCGGAATTGTATCGCCAAGCTGGTGAAGGAGGAAGGGTGATTGCTCGTGCAGAAAAAATGACACAAGGGAAGGTTGGTATCGTAAGTGGAGGAGGATCGGGACATTTGCCTGTCTTTACTGGATATGTTGGAAAAGGTTTATTGGATGCGTGTGCAATAGGAGATGTTTTTGCTTCACCATCAGTGGATCAAATGGCTGATGCAATGCGGGAAGCCAATGGAGGCGTTGGTATTTTAAAGTTATACGGGAATTATGGTGGAGACGTCATGAATTTCGATATGGCAGGTGAAATGCTCGAAATGGAAGATATCTCTTCAACGACCGTTTTACTTGCCGATGATGTGGCTTCTGCCCCAATAGATGAAAAGGAAAAACGTCGTGGTGTCGCCGGAATGGTCTATGCCTTTAAGATTGCAGGTGCTGCAGCAGAAGAAATGAGAAATTTAGAAGATGTAACACGAATTGCACAAAAAACTGCGGATGCCTGTCATTCTGTAGGCGCAGCATTGACTCCTTGTACTGTTCCTCAGGCAGGAAAACCAACTTTTGAAATTTCTGCTGATGAAATGGAAATGGGAATGGGCATTCATGGGGAACCCGGTGTTTGGCGCGGTAAAATTAAAACAGCCGATGACATCGCCAACGAAATGGTGGATATGCTTGTTTCGGACATGAAACTGTCATCAAATTCTCGGGTTTCAGTCATGGTCAATAGTTTAGGAGCAACCCCACCTGAAGAACTCTATATCCTTTACCGAATCTTAAAAAAGAGACTTGTTGACCTCGGTGTTGAAATCGTTATGCCTCTAGTCGGGCGATATGCAACCTCAATGGAAATGTCAGGAGTTTCGTTTACTTTTTGTGAACTGGATTCTGAATTGGAAACCCTTCTCCAAGCCCCTGCAGATTGTGCGTTTTGGAAAGTAGCATGATCACCACCGATTCAGTCAAATCTGCAATAACTAGAATTGCAAATTGTATGGAGGAATCTGCGGATGAACTGAATTCCGCGGACGGCCTTTTGGGAGACGGTGATCTTGGAATTACAATGATTAGAGGTTTTCGGCAAATCATGGAAATCAGAGATTCCCTTCCAGATGATATCGGCATGGCTTTGTTCCAGTGTGCAAAAGCATTTACAAAAACTTCCGGATCAAGTTTTGGGACTCTCCTAGCAACTGGCTTGATGGCGGTGGCCAAGGTTAAAAAAGGGCAGATGGATATTCATAATGAAGAAATATCGAACTTGCTGGGGGTTGCATTGGAGGCCATGAAAGAGAGGGGCAAAGCGAATCTTGGAGATAAAACTGTATTGGATGTGCTTGATGCAGCAAGTATGGCTTCAAAAAACAAAACAACCGGTACGGAGATTTTGAGCGATATTCATGAAGCAATCAGAAAAACAATTGATGATTTCAGAGACCGTGAAAGTAAAGTTGGTCGAGCAAGGATATTCTCTGAAAAATCAATTGGACTTGATGATCCGGGAATGTTGGCCTTTCAAAGAATGTTTGAAGCAATAAATTAATTGAATGAGAGGAAATCGCTGGGATGAATTGGCCGATATACTGGTCAACTATTCTACTGAAACCCGAAAAGGTGATCGGGTTCTGATTACGATGATGGAAACGGATACTTTCCCTTTGGCAAGGGCAGTTCATGCTGCTGCAGTGCAGGCAGGTGCGATGGCACACATAGAATTCCAGTCTTTACTTCTGCAGCGTGACCTGATGCTTCATGGTTGTGAGGAGCAATTTGCTCCTTCTCATGAATTGCAGTCCAGAGGTATGGAATGGGCAGATGTCTATATCGGTCTACGGGGGGCAAGCAACCCCCATGAACTGTCCGGTATTGAGGAAGAAAGGATCATGGCTTTCCGGAGAGAACTGGGGAAAGTTTCAGCGAAACGTACCGAAGAGACCCGATGGGTTTTGGTTAGGGTTCCTAATTCGTCTTTTGCCCAGCAAGCCGGTATGAGTACGGAAGAAATGATGGATTTCTTCTTCGACGCTACATTGTTGGACTGGAAGGAAGAATCCAGAAGATATCAAGAGATATGTCAATTCATGCAATCGACCGAGAAAGTTAGAATTGTTGGAAAAGACACCGACTTAAATTTTACTACAAAAGGACGGACCTATGTGATTGATGATGGTCACATCAATATGCCTGGTGGAGAAGTTTACACCGCTCCACTGGATGAAAGTGCTGAGGGCCAGATCAGTTTTGATTTTCCAGCAGTCTTTGCAGGTCAGTATGTTGAAGGNATCNGNCTACGTTTTTCCAGAGGAGAGGTGGTTGAAGCCCACGCNGACCNNAATGAGGCCCTCCTGCATCAATTGATTTCNATGGATGAAGGGGCAAAAAGGATCGGGGAGTTTGGAGTAGGAACCAATTATGGCATCAGCCGTTATTGTTATGATTTACTTTTTGATGAAAAAATAGGAGGGACCGCTCATATTGCATTGGGAAGAGCATACAGCCAATGCGGTGGAATAAATCAGTCCGCTTTCCATTGGGATTTAATCAAGGATTTAAGAGAAGAAGGAGAATTATTTCTTGACGAGAAGGTTGTGATGCATCATGGAGAATTTGTTATATAAAAAATGAAGATGAAAGAAATATCGAAAACAGATTATCCAGATTGGTTCTTAAAAAAAAGGACTGGAAAGAATTTAATNGTGTCTCCAGCAATACCTTGGTTAATGGTAGGTTTTCCAGTGTTAATCCTCATAGCAATAGTAATTTATCCAACTATTTGGATGGGATACCATGCTTTTCAAAATACCAGCATGATGAGTTTGTTCAATAATAATTTCGAATATGTTGGGTGGAGTAATTTCTATAATGTTATGACTTCAGATAGAATGCATGAAAGCATTTATCGTTTAATTCAATACCTTTTATTTGGTGCATGCCTTGAAGTGATTTTAGGGACCATCTTGGCTCTAATTCTTTATGAGATGATAAAAAATGAGTTGCTTAGAATTGTTTTACTTATATTAATGGTCATGCCGATGATGCTTCCACCATCGATTGTTGGAGTTTTGTGGAAGTTTCTACTTCAAGCNTACAATGGTGCNATTAATCACTTGTTGATTAATCTGGGTTTTCTTGACGCGATGGAGAGGATTGAATGGCTTGGAGCAGAATNTGCGCTTNATTCAATAACCATTGCAGATGTATGGCAATGGACTGCACTGCCTTTGTTGATTGTGTATTCAGGCAGAGTTTCATTGCCACCAGCAATCTATGAAGCAGCAAGAGTTGACGGTGCACCAACTTGGATGGTCTTAAAGCGGATAACACTTCCAATGTTAAAAGAAATTATTGCAATAGCATTTATCATAAGGTTCATGGATGCATATAAATTTGTAGACAAAATTTATGTGATGACATCAGGAGGGCCAGGTCAATCTACAGAACTTCCTGTGTTTATAGCTTTTCAAAAAGGTATTAGAGAAGTTGAAGTAGGAGAAGCAGCTGCATATGCATGGATAATTTTTGTTTTTGCTGCGTTACTAATAACTCTTTTTTTAAAGTATTTAAAAAATGTGCTTAAAGCACAAGCATTCGCATGAAACTATGACAGAATCAAATATCAAATTAATCAAAATAATATTACTTGCGTTTCTATTGGTATGGGTCGTCTTTACGCTTTTCCCATTGTATTTCCAATTGATAACATCCTTGAAACCTGTTGCAGAAATAAATGCCATGGTGCCGACATTCTGGCCAGAAACGTTCCGTCCAGGTAATTATTTAGGAATTTTTGCAGATCCGGGTAGTCTCAAGTCTTTGATGGATAGCCTGATTGTTTCAATTTCTAACACAATACTATCCTTGTTACTTGGAACTTTAGCCGGTTATGCCCTTGCACGTTATCTTAAAGGAATTGTTGGTGAGAATTTGGCTTTCTGGATCTTATCCAATCGAATGTTTCCACCAGTAGCGGTTATTATACCCATGTTTTTTCTGTTCGATGCTACTCCTTGGGGTACTGATAGTTATGTTAGTCTAATCTTACTGTATCTGGTGTTTAACCTGCCTCTTGCGACATGGTTGATGATGGTTTTTTTTCGTGATGCTCCAAGAGAATTGGAGGAAGCCTCATATTTGGACGGTTATACCCCATTAAAGACATTTTTTAAGATTACACTTCCTTTAGTTTTTCCAGGAATGATATCCGTAGCAATGTTGTGTTGGATTTTTGCATGGAATGAATATTTATTTGCTAATCTTCTGACAGGTACTACTGTAAAAACTTTTCCAGTCCACATACCCTCATTCACCCAGGGAAGTCAAACACTTTGGAATTTAGTTATGGCTTTTTCAATGGTCGCAATGATTCCTCCAGTAGGCATGTTTATTATTTTGAGAAGGTATATGGTACGAGGATTATCACTGGGTGTTGTGAAAGGTTAGCATGGTGCATCTTGAGTTGAATAAAATTTGTAAAGGATTTGATCATCCTGTCATCGATAGGCTTTCATTGAAAGTAGATAAAGGAGAATTTTTTGTAATTGTGGGACCTTCGGGTATAGGAAAAACGACATTATTAAGATGTATTGCAGGATTAGAAAAATTGGATGAAGGAGAGATATTTATCGAAGGTGATAATGTGACGAATGTTCCTCCTTATAACAGGAATGTTGCCATGACTTTCGAAAGTTATGCACTTTATCCCCATATGACAGTTTTTGAGAACATTGCTAACCCACTTAAAGCGTTAAAAAAAGAGGATTCGTTGATTCGTAGTCGAGTTTATGAAATTGCTGAATTACTGCAGATTGATGGATTATTGGAAAGGAAACCACACGAAATTTCAGGGGGCCAAAAACAAAGAACTGCTCTTGGAAGAACTTTGGCCGCTCATCCCCGTGTTTTTCTCCTGGATGAACCAATCAGCCATCTTGATGCAAAAATCAGAGCTGAACTTCGAACTCAATTTCATACCCTGGAAGCTCTTAGAGAAGTTAGCACCGTTTATGTGACTCATGATTATGCAGAAGCCCTATCACTTGGTGATAGGATTGGTGTAATGGGAAACGGGGGTTTGGTCCAAATAGGAACAGCCCATGAAATCTACGAAAAACCCAATTCTTTGTTTGTAGCACAGCATCTAGGACAACCAAGTATCAACTCATTGGAAATCGATTTAATTGAGGAAGCAGAAAAGCCATCGGCGATTGCTGGAAGTCTGAAATTACCTGTTGATTTAAATCATTGGGAACACCTTAAAAGAATAAATATAACTAAATGTACATTAGGTATAAGGCCCCAATTTGTCAAAGTGGTGAATGGAGATCAAAGCAGTGAAGATAATAGTTTGGAACTAAATGGAATGGTCGAAGTCTATGAAGCATTAGGTGCCTATGGCGTGATGATAACATCTGTTGTTGGTCAAAAACTTACAGTATTAACGGATCCGGAAGACAAGTATGATCATGATGAAAATATTAAAATACGGATTGACCCTTCTACCTTCAATTATTTTGATCTCAATAATGGTGTGAATCTGATTCCATAATCATGTCAACATTAAAGATAAAAAATTTAAATAAGATTTATAATCCAGGTAAAAATCAAGTCCATGCAGTAAAGGATTTGAACCTGGAAATTCAAGATGGAGAATTTGTTGCTTTATTAGGACCTTCTGGTTGCGGGAAAACATCTACCTTGAGGATGATTGTCGGGCTTGAATCAATTACTTCAGGAACGATCATGTTCGGTGATGAGGTGATGAACGAAATGACTCCAGAAAAACGTAATGTGGCAATGGCTTTTGAATCATATGCCTTGTATCCCAATTTTACTGTCTTTGAAAACTTATCTTTTCCATTAGAAGTAAGAAACATTGAATCAACGATAAGAACAAAAAAAGTAAACGAAATTGCTGAAATGCTTCAGATTTCTGATCTGTTGAATCAAAAACCGGGTCAATTATCAGGAGGCCAACAGCAAAGAATTTCTTTAGGGCGAGCATTAATCAGAGATCCTGCAGTATTCATTTTAGATGAAGTCATGAGTCATCTTGATGCACACTTAAAATTCAAAATGCTTTTTGAGTTAAAGAAAATTCATCAAAACCTAAAAAAAACGATGATTTATGTGACTCATGATCAAATGGAAGCCCTTGCTTTATCCGATAAAGTTGCGGTTATGGCAAATTCCGAACTTCAACAATTTGGGAATAGGAACAGTCTTTATCATCAACCCAAAAACCGGTTTGTTGCTGATTTTATTGGTGAACCAGCCACTAATTTTATGGATGCTGAATATAATGGAGAAGAAGATCAAGGCCAGATGAAAGTTGGTGATAGTCTGAATTTCTTTCTGAATGAGGAATCCATAAATGCGATGAATAATGCTAAAATCAGTGAAGCGACTATAGGGATACGACCGCAAAATCTAAGTGTTGAACCACTTGTTGGCGGGAAAAGCGTAAAAGGTCAATTATTAATCAATGAATTTTTAGGTGAGCGAAGTATACTTGAAATAGAATCAAACGGTGTCCATTATAAAGTTCTTTCATACCCACAAAGGAACTTGAATAAAGGTGATACAATGACTGTTTATTACCATCCAAAAGATGTAATGGTATTTCATCCTGAGACGGAGGAATTGGTTATGGAAACTCCTTGAAACGTGATATTTTTTCCTTCGTCTGTTTATTGCGTTTCAATCGAAAGGAGTTTATTTGATCCGGGAAAACCTGGAATCTCAATCTCAATATAGGAGTTGATATGGGTGCTTTCTCTCATTTAACACGACGTAAATTTTTAAAAAGTGCAGCTGCAGGTGCCGGCGCATTGGCTGCAAATAAAATGCTTCCAGAAAAACTAGCTGCTGGAGGGCACAACAAAATACTTCCGCCTAATGGACGTTTTAAAGATATTGAATTGACATATTTCCAGGATAACAACTGGTTACATGCGCCCTTATGGTTATCTCCCACGTTCCAAAAGGATGCTGGAGTGAGCATTAAAAGTAGAGAACTTTATGGTGGTGGAGATACGGTTGCCAAAGTCCTGCCTCAGCTATTATCAAGAAAGCCACGATTTGATTGGGTTCAATATCCAGATTTGTTTTTTGGGCAATTTGCAGAAACGGGTCAACTTGAACCACTGGATGATTATTTTGCTCAGTATCCAAGTGCTCAAGAATACTTGGATTGGGTCATGCCTGCCTATGGAGAATTTTATACAAAATGGGATGGAAAGACTTATGGAATAATGCTGGATGGAGATATCCATGTTTTACATTATCGAAAAAATTTCTTTAATGATTCAGGTCTTCAAAAAAAGTATTCCAAGCGTTTTCAGCGTGAATTGAAGGTCCCAAAAACTTGGCCTGAATTTTTAGATTGCACTCAATTTTTTACAGAAGAGTTATCTAGTCAGGGTGTATATGGGACTTCAATGGTTGTCAATCCACCTAATTTTGGTTGGGGATTTTGGATGGATATTGCTGCAGGGAAAGGAGTTAATTATTTTGATGAAAACATGAATCCTGGAATTAACTCTGATGGGGCGATTGAAGCCCTCGATATGTATAAAAACATCATCGATTTTAGCGGACCTGGAGGAAAATCAATGGATTTAGGACAAAGCATTCAACGCTGGCAATCTGGAGCAGATGTCATGTCTGTTTGGTGGATTGACCTTGCTGAATTTACTGTCCAGCAACAAGGCATGGAAAGAGCTGAACAACAAGGTGCTGATATTGTACCTGGTTGGGAACAACCTGACGGATCAATCAATCACAAGGCCATATCATTGTGGTGTAGAACAGGATCGATCCCTAAAAATATTCCCCAGGACAAGAAGGATGCTGCTTTCTATTATCTTTATAGAATGTCTCATCCATCTGTTTCAGACGAAATTGTTGCAGATGAATATTGTGGTTCGGATCCTTTTGGTCGTTCCCATTACACGGACGATGCTGCTAGAAAGTATCTCGCACCCAATCCCCAAAGGGGAACCGATAATGATCTGTGGTCAACCAATGCTGGAATTTACCAGACTTTTGAAACTGCACGTTCTCATTTGGATGGTGGTTTGAAAAATATTGAAGTTGGCTACCCACAATTTTACTGGGAAGGAACACCTCAATATGCAGATGCATTAGGTAGGAATATTTCCAAAGCAGTGAATGGTCAGTTGTCTTCAAAACAGGCTCTCGATGAAGCTGCAGAAGAATGGGTTAAAATTGTGCAGAAATTAGGAATTGATAGCCAAAAACGTCAGTATACCAATTTTCTAAGTGGTGCTAGAAAATTAGGTTATAAAGTCTGATGTTATTATAGGAAAAAGCATCCCATAAAAATGGGATGCTTTTCTTTTAGGTAGGAGTTCTATCTCTGTGAATTAATCCAATATTCAGAAATCAAAAAACCAACAAATTTTAAGTGATTGATCATCCTGAAAAACAGCAGGCTTTGCGTTTTTTCCGGCAATTGGTTCGTGTCCGAACCTTTGAGGAACGAGTCAGTGAACTCTTTGTTCAGGGAGGAACCGCGGGGTCGATGCTTCATCTTTCGATTGGCGAAGAAGCCGGAGCCGTCGGAGTGATGGGGGCGATGCGCGAAGGTGACGGATTCACGACCCATCATCGGGGTCATGGGATTTTCCTGGCAAGGGGTGCTGACCCGAAAAGGATGATGGCTGAAATCGCTGGCAAATCCAGTGGTTATTGCAGGGGTAAAGGCGGGTCGATGCACATTGCCGATATGGGTCTTGGTCATTTGGGAGCGAATGCAATCGTTGGAGGCGGCATCAGCCATGTGGTTGGTGCAGGATTGACCTACCAGATGAAACACAACGGCAATGCAGCAATTGCATTTTTTGGAGATGGAGCAATGCAGCAGGGGATTCTCTATGAGAGCATGAACCTCTCTGCGCTCTGGAAATTGCCCGTCATGTTTGTATGCATCAACAATGAATATGGAATGGGAACCCGCCTTGATCGTGCCAGTGCCACACTGGAATTCGAAAGAAGGGCAGAAACCTTTGGGTTACGTGCTGCAGAAGTCGATGGGACCGACGTCTTTGAGGTATACAACCGTTCGAGAAACATGCTGGAGGATGTCAGGAAAGGGCAGCCGGCGTTTTTGAAAGTCAACAGTTACCGGTTTCACGGACATGCACGAATGGATAAAAGCCCCTACCGAGATCAAGACGAGGAGCGTGAAGGACGTAAAAAAGATGCAATTGCATTTCTCAGGCAGCATATCGTTGAGGAGGGTTGGTATCAGGAATCCGAATGTGATGAACTGGTGGAAGAAGTCAAACAGGAAATGGATGAAGCTCTGAAATATGCCCAGCAGTCTTCTAATCCAAGTCCTGAAGAAATCTATGACGATGTCTTTGATCCTGAAACGGATAATCCTGTTTCGGTTGATTTTCGAATTCGACAGGCTCTTCACTATTCACAGGGCTGACAATGGCTGAAACGACCTACCGCGAGGCACTCAGACTGGCACTGACGGAGTCCATGCGAAGTGATCCTTCGATCATCATCCTCGGTGAGGAGGTTGGGAAATATGGAGGAGCTTATGGAGTCACCAAAGGCATGCTGGAAGAATTCGGGGATGCTAGGATCCGTGATACCCCCATTTCTGAGGAAGTCATTGTAGGCGCAGCAGTCGGGGCGGCAATGACCGGACTGAGGCCTGTAGCGGAACTGATGTACATCGATTTTGTAACCCTGGCCATGGATCAGCTGGTGAATCAGGCGGCTAAAATACGTTACATGTTCGGCGGACAGATTGGAGTTCCGATGGTGCTCCGTTCACAGGGGGGTACCGGCCGTTCTGGAGCGGCTCAACATTCCCAAAGCCTGGAAGCCTGGATGATGCACACTCCTGGGCTGCATCTAGCAATGCCTTCCACGGTCACGGACGCATATCATTTGCTCAAACATTCACTGACCCTCAACGATCCTGTCGTGTTTCTGGAACATAAAGGCCTCTACACTCTGAAAGGGACACTGGAACCGGATAAAGCTCTCCCCTGGGGCAAAGCAGAGGTACGACGCCAAGGAGGCGATTGTACTCTTGTCAGTTATTCACGCATGATTCATTTGTGTATGGATGCCGCAGAGACGCTGTCCAAAGAAGGAATTTCGGTTGAAGTGATTGACCTGCGCACCCTTCATCCGCTGGACATGCAAACCGTTTCTGAATCCGTGTCACGAACTGGAAGAGCAATGGTTGTGACCGAAGACTGTCTGACCGCAGGAGTTAGTGCAGAACTTTCTGCACGGATCATGGAGGAGGCTTTCGATTTTCTTGAGGAACCCGTGGTTCGATTGTCAGGCGAAGACATTCCGATTCCTGTTTCGCCCCAACTGGAACAAGGTTCTGTACCTGGAGTTGAACGAATCATGTCCACGGTAAAAATGCTGCTGCGCAGATGATGGAAAAAACCCTGACTCTCCCTCGGCTGGGGGAGACGATGGAAGAAGGAACGGTTCTGGCCTGGTCGAAGATTACCGGTGAGGAGTATGACCGGGGGGATATCCTGCTTGAGCTGGAAACAGACAAAATGGTGGTTGAAGTTCCAGCCCTGGAAGACGGAAGAATCCTTGAAATCTTGGCGGAAGAGGGAGCCGTGATCGGAATCGGAGAACCGATTGCCCGGGTAGAAGTAGAATCCACGGATTCTTCCAATGCAACTGATTCGGATCCAACTTCTGAATCAAAAACCATCCCTCAAAAAAAAGAAAAACCAACCTCAACG
>NYUB01000022.1 GCA_002683785.1 Deltaproteobacteria bacterium | reverse complement strand
GCCAGACGTGTGGCGTTGTATTCCGGATGACCGGTGTGGGCAATAAAACGGTCATCGTTGGTCGCAAAAATCGTGTAACCCGGATCTTTGCCATAAGCCAGCAGTTTTAAAATGCCTGCCTCTTTGGCCGATTCCATCACATCATCAGCCAAACCGGCATGACGGCTTTGGGGACACCAGAACACATCATCCAGTTCTCCAGTGATGGGATGAGAAAGATCAAGGTTCTCGAGTTCGAATACTCCAAAAAGTTTTCGGTCATAGTTGAATTTATCAATTCCTTCCATGTAAGCCATGGCGAATCCCGCCCAGCATAGACCAAGCGTGCTCGGAATCGATTCTCTTGCATCGTGAAGAATTTCACTGATCTCCCTCCAGTAATGCACTTCATCGAAATGAATTGTTTCCACTGGAGCCCCAGTCAGGATCAAGCCATCCAGATGCTGATCCCGTGTCGCCTCCTCGTAGGTCACATAAACATCCTGAACATGATTCTCCGGCCAAGACTTGTAGTGATGGGATTCAAGCCGGATCCAAACCGGTTCCAGTTGAAGGACGGACAAACCCAAGGGGTGTAGAATATTGAATTCATATTGCTCACCAAGGGGCATGATGTTCAGGATTCCGATCCGAAGTGGACGGATGTCCTGAAGTTCCGCTTGCTGAGGTGGTATCCAGCGGATTCCGTTCTTTTCTATTACAGAAAGGGCATGATAGTCCGGACGGACGATGATGGTCATGGGACTTCTAACCTGAATTGGTTTTCACTTTTTTTCTTCGTTAGAAAGAAGAGTGTCCCCTTTCGAAAGGAATCCCAAAGGGCATTCCTAAAGAGACAAAGATTTTTCCTGGAAAAAGGCTGCAGAAGCCAGATTATAGTGAGGCTGGACAGCTCTTTACTCCTTCGAGTCGCATCGATTCCCTCCCACAAAGAAAGAGACTGGCATTAGCACCTTCAGGCTGAAAAGGCTGCTTGACACATCACAGGGCCAGATCCCTCCGTGTCATCTCGATGCATGAACAGTATTTACAAAATGAAAACTAGAAATTCAAGCTTTAAATCACTNAAGCCCAATGTGGTGATTTAGATTTCGGATGGACTCATCAGCGACTGTTTCAGATATTCTTCATAATCTGAAAGGTTAAGTTTTTCCAGGTCATCGGGTTTGATGTAGAAGGTGTCGATCACTTGGTGTCCTATCGTGGTTATCACTGCCTGTTGGATTTTGACGTCCACACGTTCGAAGGCATAGACCATTTTGAAATAGACCAAAGGAGCATCCGTAACCGTAATTTTGACACGCTGATTTTTCTCCGGAATCCTGGAAAATTGTTCCTGTTCCGGTTCACTTCCAAGCCAGACGGGAAAGTCATGAATCTTCTCTGAAGTTTCCTGGTTGACCACATAGCCTTTTTGATCATCTTCCAGATATTCCAGTTGCACCCTGGTATTGTAGACAAAATCCTGGGGCTGAATTTTCAATTCCGGAGGAGGGGTGTTCAGGATCGAATTTTCCATTTCCCTGGGGAAGATCATTTCACCACGATTTCTGGCTGAAATTTTCAAGAAATAGCAATAGGCGACCTTCTCTCCGGCAAAAACAATCCGATTCATTTTTCCCGATTCAATATTAAGCCGTTTCAGGCTCAAGGCATACGCCACCTTGGAATGAATCCGGGGTTGATCGTGAACATAAATCAGCAAACCAGTCAACCTTCCCCGTGCGTTGGTCTGGGCACTGACAATCGCAGGACGGTCCAACCGCTGAAACATCTGAAGATTGGCAGAAAGAATCCCTGGTGGCGTGCCTAAAAGGAAACGGTTGGGAAGGGATGCAAAAAACCAACTGATGACGGAATTATAATTGGCAGTCAACTGCTTTAAGGTGGATTCACTGATTCCTTGTTTGATTTTCCGGATTAGTTTGTCCGTCATCTTGTCTCGGCCCTCTGCATCCAATGATCCCAGTTTGAGTGCTCTCCAAAGTTCATTCAGTTCCTCCTTCGAATTTTTCAAGATTTGGAGTTCTTCAGACTGGATGGATTGCAGAGGCTCAAAGATGGCTTTTTCAAGATCGTATTGAAGACTGCGATTGATCAGCAGATCAATTCGGGTATCCGTGACAAGGTCTATCTTCTTCTGGTCCAGATAGGTGAGGATGAAATCAATGGGGTCCCCCTCCTTGTTGGAGGNTCGCATTTCTGCAAAAACACGGTAGGTTTCATCAAAGAAGTTTCTTAGATTCCTCGTATCCCGTGCATTGCTTTCACTGACGGCACTATAGTCGGAAATGTTACAAAGGTAGAGGAGGATCACATTGACCAGGTTACGGTCTGCGATATCAAAAAAGCTCTGCAAAGCCTGATCGAAATAAGCGGAGGTTTTGCTCAACTGAACCACCGTCATGTGATGCACGATCAACAGTGATACCAGATTTGTCATTTCCGGATCATCATAGCCCAGACGTTCGAGGGCGTTAGACGCAATGGAAGTTCCAGAAATCTGATGTTTGGTCTGGGGATCGATTTTTCCAATATCATGGAAAAGCATNCCCCATTTGAGTGCAAGAATATGGGACGGTTTTAGAAACTGATAAAGTTCGGGGTAATTTTCTCGAAGTTTATCGAGTTCAAGCTGAGCATTTCTCAAAGCATTCAAGGTATGCTTGCAGACTGGATGTTGGTGATAGGTCAGGTTTCGAAGAAGAAACCTCATCTGGTTGCATTCTGGAAGAAAACAGCCAATCAGGGTTTGAGGAGTTTTGGAAGCCCCAATCGTTTCCGAAATATCAAACATCAGTTCAAGAACATTTGCTGCGAATGGGGTCAGCATTAGTTCACTGAATTTTTCGGTGACNGGTTGNTGATGGACTTTCATCAANTCTGGAGTGAAATGNCCTATCAAAGATGCCATTTCATCCTTCAGATCGTAGGTTAGGTCATAATCTGAATTTCCAAGATAAACAAAAAGTTCTAGAAGGGCTTGTGGTTCATTGAAAATAAGATTCAGTGGAACCTGGGGCAAACCCTCCAGGGCATGGATCTCTACGACTCTCTTGTTGCCAAGATGAACCACAACCTGAAATTTTGAGAAGGTCCTGACAATGGTTCGGTCCAGCAAACGGTCGAGGATGACTTTNGAGAGTTCTCCGATCTGTTCCACCATCTGAAGNCTNAAACGATCGAATTCATCAACGTTCTTGAAACGATTTTTTTTCAGCAGATACAAACGTTCCATAGAATCATTGAGCTGATCCTGAACCAAATTCTCTCTAACACATCCAATATCTCGGGCTTCATTGTCAAAATAATGGTCCTTAGCGACTGCAGAGAAATTTCTCAGATCATGCAGGAATTCGAGGGCCTGGCAAAGTTTCAAGGCCTGCCGGGGAGAGAGGAGATGCTTCTGAATCAGGAAAGCCAAAAGATCTGCAGTCTGGCTCGGGAATATCCCGAAGGTCGCTGCCGTGATCCACAATGGAATCTGTAGTGAACGAAGACCCCCATGGTCCATTTTCAGATCCATGCGGTTCAACGCAGGTTCTCTGTTTTCACTGAAATTTCTGACCAAATTCAATACATAGGGTTCAAACGTAATGATCTGGAAAAAACGGTTNTTCAATGAAGTGGCCAGGGTTTCACTACCCAGTAAAACCCGGCTTTCCAAAATCGACGGAATGGTGTGAAGGGTGTTGACCTGATTGAAGCGTGAAAGATCCTCATCAATCTCGAAATACTGGTGTGCCGTCTCCACCCCGGAAAGCCGAAGCAGGGTTTCGATGTGGATGATCAATTGACGAAGCATTTCTGCNNCGCCTGAATTCAATCGATTGGTATCAAGACAATAACCCAGATCCCTGTCGGATGATAAACCAAGTTCCGCACGCCCATAACCTCCCCTGGCAAAAATTACCAGATGAGCCTGCACGAATTGTTTTTCACTGAGAAAATTTTCAACATCTGGGATCAAATGCTGAAGCTCATCAATCCGCTCTTCAAGTTTTCCAACCTCATTTTCATGCTGTATCACGATTTCCTGGAAATACTTATACTCCCTGGAAGCAGATGGATCTGATTGCTGATCCTTTTTCATCTCCTGTATTTGTTTTTTCAGGAGGTTCAGCTTTTCCTTTTTTTCAGGCAGATTTTTTTGCTTCAAGGCCAGTTCGTTGTTCAACTCTTCCANCAGTCTTTCCTTGATCAGAGGTAGGTCGATGAAAGAATANTCGAATGCGGTTTGAACAATGCTGTCCAGCAGGCAAGTATAAGCTCCAAGGATTTGGAAGGAATTGTCTGTATCCAGACTTTCCTGAATGATCCTGTTTTTCTGATCCGTGAAATATTGCGAGACTGAAGAGGAAAAAATCTTCTCACGGGCAACCAGATATTCCCGATTCTCAGTAACTCCCTCCTCAATACTGTTCCAGTTTTCATCCAGAAGGCTTTGCAAAGTAGAAATGTGCCAGTATTTTTCACTTGGATCATCTTCAAACCGGAATGGGTTCAAAAATGGATAATTTTCAATGTCTGAAATGGTGGACTCNAGGAACATTTTCAGAAATCGAATGCATCAAGGGGAAGANGAAGACTTTTGAGGAAACTTAAACCGAAACAGGCGGGACATNGGAAATGCNTTCANGGTTTCNTCAAAGAATTCAGNGNCANATTTTCCAAGTAGAAACATCTGGTTGAAATTGGAAAAGAACACATCATCCTCCATCAATTGCACCTCCGAAAACTGACGGGGATTGGCCATGATGATCTGAAGTGTGTATCCCGTACTGTGCCCATATTTTTTTTCACCTATCATTCGGCCACCCATCACCTGAACCACTCTTTTCAGGGGAACACGTTGATTGATCCGTCCCTGATTCAAATCGATTTTGGTGTTCCCGCAAGTCATCACATTATCTGCAATGCTCTGACAGGATAGATTCTGGTATCCTTTCGGATGGCTGCCTCCTTTATCCAAATTCCAACTGCCGATTTTAGAAAATGCTCCATATTTCCCAATCATATCCGCGGTGAAAAGCANNTAAACNGGNTCCCAAGGCGAATCAACCGGACTCCTTACTGCTTTCATTAAAGCTTCCGGAGAAGAGTTGTTCTCACTGATTCCCTGATTGCCTTCGGTTGCAAGGTATTGGGTGATGTTGGAAAGTTCCTTTTGCTTAGGGCTAATCAATCCTCTGGCGATAAAGTAGGTTTTGGGAGAGAATTGGGCTCCTCCATCATGAAAAGTAGCGAGTCCCGTTGCATCCGTCAGCGCATAGCCAAAATCCCACCAGGTCAAAAGAGCTGCATCGGGCGGAACCCTTTTGCTCACTTCATCAAATGTTGCATAAAGCGGGGTTGGAATCGATGGTCCTGGAACAAAAGAAATCGCGGTCTGGGTGGAAATTCCAAAAAAAAGGAGTGCAGTGGATCCATAAANCAGGACTTCACGGAACCAGGGACTGGAAANCCAAAGTCGAATTCCAGTAGGAATTCGGGATGTTGGATGACCCGAATCTTCTTGTTTCAACTCTTTTTTTTGAGATTTCCCAGATTCCTTGCGTTTCCCCTTTTTTGCGGGAGATAAATCCACGGATGCCTTGGCTGAACTTTCATGAAAACCATGATTTTGTATTTCAANAGANTCCGATTTGAAGACCGAACGTATAATTTCCAAGCCCCAATATAATGCCAGGCTCAGCAGATATCCCAAACCAACACCAATCAAGGGTGCCAGGAACATGATGAAACGCCTTGACGACTGAAATCCGAGCAAGCCCANAGCCAGCATCGGCAGCAGGGGAATCAGAACCCTCCATCGAAGAAACGCCAGTAGAGCAAAACCAAGGANCCCAAGCCAACCTGTAAGCGGATTGATCAAGACTTGTCTTAACACTTCACTCATCGGCACCCGTGCCGCTTCGGAAATGGTCTGAACTACGTTTGGAAAACTGGCAGGATTGGTTCCATTGTCCTCCAAAAGGATGGGAACGGCATCCTCAAAAACCCAATACATTTTAAAAAAATGAAACACACTCCCAGTTCCGCTGGAAAANTANTCAGGATGGGNAAACAANGCNAAAAGGANGGAACAAACCGCAATAACACTTAACTTGGCTTTNGTTAGTATCAACGATGNNAATANAACNGCAAAATAGGCAATGGTNAAACCCGGTTTGNTGTACCACCATCCAAANAGGAANANNGCAAAGTCCNGCCANTGCNGAAAANAANAAAANNTNTTTNNGNGTNTTGGATTNGTANACCTCCAGGATGAAAAGGGAGGCNAGCACCGGGAAAAAAAGATTGAGCATGTCGGTATCAATCCTCCCGATTGAACTTCTGGTGTAATATTCACTGCAAAAAGTTGCAACCAGTCCCCCNAGTAATCCTGCAGAAGGGANTCCAATTCGGTAAAAATATATTCCNAGGGGGAGNATNAACAAGGAAGCAAGCCANGGNATGATCAGGGTCCCNGTGAGGTAGTAATTTCCTCCAAAANANGGAACAAATTTTGAGATAAGAAAACTGAGCATCGGAACATTTCGATACCGGATTTCTTTTTTTTCGGAAACAGCTTCTTGGTCACTCTCAGACCTAAATTCTTGAGGAATCCGCTCTTTTTGTTTTTCACGAAATTCTATGGAATTTGCCGGATAGCCACGTAATTCGTCTTTTCCATAGGTTCCCTCATTGTATTCCCTGGCCCATCGAAGCCAATATGGCGCATCCAGGGTGGTCATCATGGGTCGTTCCCCGACAAAGTAGGCATTCGGATTCTGTTGCCAGGTGACGAATTGCTGGTAACGGACATTGACCGAAACGGCATAGCATGTGAGCAATGCCAAAGTAAAAACCCAGGGGGAATATTTCCATTGGGGCATGATCCAGTGTAAAAAGGATTGTTCGGAGGAGGTTTTCGATTTTGAAAAGACGGACATGCTAATTATTAAAAAAGTTGCATCTGGGAATTTGAATTCTCGATTGGAATTTGAAGATGTTCGTATGCCTGCTCCGTCGCCACCCTACCACGAGGAGTCCTCTGGAGGAAACCTTTGAGCAGAAGGAAGGGTTCATAAACGTCTTCCAAAGTATCCTTTTCCTCTGAGACCGAGGCTGAAAGGGTCCCTAACCCCACGGGTCCGCCTTTGAATTTATGGATGATCGTTTCAAGGATCATACGGTCCATGGAATCCAGACCTTCCAGATCCACACCCAGTTTCTCGAGACTTTCCTCGACCAGACTGAGTCCAATCACTCCGGAGGTTTGTAGGTCGGCAAAATCTCTGCATCGTTTGAGAATGCGGTTGCCGACCCTAGGAGTACCCCGAGCACGTCGGGCCATTTCCAAAGCTGCTTCTTCGACTATTTCTATTTCCAGTGTGGAGGCACTTCGTAAAATGATGACCTGCAGTTCTTCCGGAGAATAATACTGCAAGCGACACTGGATTCCAAAACGATCCCTCAAAGGAGATGAAAGAAGCCCGGTTCGTGTGGTGGCACCAACCAGCGTAAAACGTGGAAGTTCCAGCTTCACGGTCCTGGCAGAAGGACCTTCCCCGATGATGATATCAAGGGTAAAGTCCTCCATTGCACCATAAAGTACTTCCTCAATCACTCGATTCATGCGATGGATTTCATCGATGAAGAGAATCGTTCCCGGTTCAAGGTTGGTCAGGATGGCGGCAAGGTCTCCTTGACGTTCGATGACAGGTCCCGATGTGGATCGAATTTGTACCTCCATTTCTTTTGCAAAAATATTTGCCAGTGTGGTTTTTCCCAACCCAGGAGGACCGCTCAAGAGGACATGATCTAAGGCGTGATTTCTTTTTTTCGCTGCGGCAATAAAAACTTCAAGATTTCTGCGGATTTCTTCCTGGCCGACATAGTCCCGGAGACTTTTGGGACGCAAAGACTGGTCATGCATTTCCCCCAGCTGAGTTTCCGGGGCGACCATCCGGGACGAGTCGTCCTCAAAAACTGTTTCTTGCTCAGGCATAGGGTTCAGGAAGAAGCAACCTGGGTACGTGTTTCAATGGCTGCAACCTCGGGACTGATACGCCATGTGTATAAGGGAGATAAGACATAAAGGCTCAGGTAAAAGAATGATGCATATCCAAAATAGGGGGTGAATAAAAACCCAAGAATCATAAATATTGTGAACCACTTGAATCTCCGGTCACGACTTATAAGTCTACCAACATGAATATAACGGATAAAATAACTATTCATCAAAAGTGAGGTTCCAATCATCAACCAAAAACACAGCTTACCCCAAAAGATCAATTCCTGAGATCCTTGATCCAGGGCTGAATCAAGCATGATAAAAGGAGCTGAGACTAAAAGTGCTGCAGCAGGAACCGGAAGGCCCTTGAAAAATCCAGGGATACTGTTTTGATCCAGGATGAAAAAAATCAAACGAACCACTCCGAGAACAGCATAGCCGATGGCCACCCATAAAAATGCCATGGTTTCTCCGGTTTGCTCAGAAAACCGGCCCATCAGCATATAAAAAATGATGGCCGGAGCGATGCAGAAGCTTACCGTATCAGAAATATCATCAAGAACTCCCCCCAAGGTAATGCTGTATTTATTCTGCTTTTGTGTCGGAAGGGGAGTGGTCAGTCCAAGTTTTCTTGCTACGGCACCATCCAACTTATCGAAAAATGCGGCTCCAAGCAGGATCAGGTAGGCTTCTTTGATACGTCCCTGGTCCGCAAAGAAAATTGCCAAAACCCCCATCATGGCATTCATAACGGTCAGGGCGTTGGGAAAGATGGAGAGGATCCTTCTACGGAGGATTTCATCTCCAAGACAAAGGTCATCGAGACAGGCTGTTCCATATTTCCGGCAATAACCGGCAATGGAACCGAGGTTGATGATCAGAAAAAGGATTTCGATTATGATCAAATTCCTTGGATTCATCTCACCAAACCAACTGATCCAGGATGAAAGATTGGATTCCCCCACAACTGGGAGGTAGAATGCATAGAGGTAAAGTAAAACCCCAATAGGTGCTGCAACAATGGTCCTTAGTCGAGTGATTTCTTTGAACTCTTCCTCCTCACCTCGACGAAGGGAAAAATTCCGCATGAAATGCGCAAAATTGTCTCGCATTAAAACCGCTACACATAGAATCAGAACCAGCACAACATGCAGTATTTCGAGATTCAAATTCGACCCTTCGGGCAGATGTTGGTAACGCCACATCATCCCAACCGCAACCATTGGAAAGATCATCGAATAAACTGCTTTATCCATGATCCGGTCCGCAAGATGTGCCAGTTTAGCTTGGGGGCGATATCGTGCAGCAAACCACCCATCAATCAGGTCAAAAAACATGGAAGTCATTAGCAAGCCCAAACCGGCCAGATAGGCGGTCAGGCTTTGATTCAGCATCACTGCAACAGCAAAGAGCATCCCACCAAAAACCAAGGGAAGCCTTCCATAGACCAGAACAGCAGCAAAGTTCGTTGAAATAAACCTGGAGTCAGACATCATTAAGACTTAAAAAATTGGATTTGAATTCCAACCTATCAGAATTCTTAAGGTCCTTTCAATATTCCTGAAGACGATGACTTTGATTAAATATGTAGAGCATCAATGCGGCTCGGATGTAAAGACCGTTTCTTAGTTGTCTCCAGTACATCGCCCTTGGGTCCAAATCCACTTCTGGATGAATTTCACTGCGCCTGGGAAGGGGATGCAGGATGATGGAATCTGCCTTCATAAGTTTCAGGTCCTCGGGAAACAAACTAAAGAGGTCATAATTAATCTGCCCCGATTCGTTGGACATATCATATTCATCCTGAATTCGTGTCATATAGACACAGTCGACATCGGGTAGAACCTCCTTCAAATTGTCTGATTTTTGGATCTTAACCCGGCTTTGTTCCAAGGCTTGCACTAGATCTGGTGCAATTTGGAATGCATCCGGGGCAACAAACACCATTTCCACATCATCGAACTGACTGAGAAGGAAGATCACAGATCGNACCGCTCTCCCCCTNAGNANNTCACCNACAAAAGCATAACGTNTTCCGGAAACTCCTCCNTNATCCTGAAAAGAACGGTACATGGTATAGAGATCCAAAAGAGCCTGGGTTGGATGCTGATCCTTTCCACTACCACCATTGATGAAAGGAACACTTCTCGCTGAATGATCCAGGTAATAGGCCATGTATTCACAGAAACCTGGTTTAGGGTCACGCATCACGATCATGTCGAAATAACTACTGAAGACCCTGATCGCATCCTCTTGGCTTTCACCTTTGTATTCTGAAGACAAAGAAGGATCACGGACTTCGGCAGTATCCATTCCTACTAATTGGCAGGCCCCCAAGAAAGAAAGAAAGGTCCTTGTCGAAGGTTGAGTAAAATAGAGCATCGATTTCTTATGACGCAATAGAGATTTTAAAAAATCTATCCCATTCGGTTTGCGCGTCATCAGCTTGATTTGATTTGCAATCTCAAATAGTTCTTCCAATAGAGTGACATCAAATTGCTGGGTCCGCATCACATGATACATCCTATCATCACNTTGATAGTATTTGAGTCGATCTTCAGGTGAGGTTTTCAAATAATCTTCGTAGTTCATAAAGGCTTTTCATCCAGATTCGGAAAGGTAGGAAACCTATGTAGCCTATTTCCGCCACGAACAACTGTCCAGCATGAAATAGGGTGTGGAATTTTNTGCCAGACTTTGGTCTGGTGATACCGATGCTGCACTGATAAATTATCAACTCAACCTTTCTAATAATCCCCTAAGCAGGAAAATCAAAGACAGTTCATGGAGACTTTTCGTCGCGTCCGTAACTTCTGCATTATTGCTCATATCGACCATGGGAAATCGACCCTGGCAGATTGTCTGATGAAGGATACCCATGCCGTGACAGATCGAGAATCCAAGGAACANTTTCTGGATTCGATGGAGCTTGAACGGGAACGTGGAATTACCATCAAATCCCAATCGGTGCGTCTTGATTACACTGCAAAGGANGGGAATCAATACATTCTAAACCTGATNGACACTCCAGGTCATGTCGATTTCACCTATGAAGTCTCACGATCCTTGGCTGCNTGTGAAGGAGCACTGTTAGTAGTGGATGCAGCGCAAGGAGTGGAAGCCCAAACCCTGGCCAATGTTTATATGGCCCTTGAGAATGACCTCGAGATCCTTCCAGTTTTAAATAAAATCGACCTTCCTACTGCAGAACCCGAAAGGGTAGCAATTGAAATCGAAGACATTATCGGCCTTGATACCAGTCATGCTGTCAAAGTAAGTGCTAAAGAGGGNGTTGGAATTGCTGAAATCCTGGAACAGGTTGTGGATCAGATTCCTTATCCTAACGGACAACCGGAGGCTCCTTTAAGAGCTTTGATTTTTGACTCATGGTTTGATGCCTATCTTGGAATTGTGATCATGATCCGAGTCGTGGATGGTTCAGTCAGTGTTGGAGACAAGGTGACCTTTATGGCCACAGAGAAAGAATATGAAGTTATCCAGTTAGGCGTTTTCACTCCTTTTCGAAAAGAATGTGAACAATTGAAAATGGGCGATGTCGGTTTTTTGTGTGCTTCGATCAAAACCATCGGACATACGAGGATTGGCGATACCGTTACTTTGGCAGAGAACCCGGCAAATGAACCACTCCCTGGTTATGCAGAATCAAAACCCATGGTATTCAGTGGTATTTATCCAGTCGATTCGGAACAGTATGAAGAATTGAAAGAATCATTGAACAAACTTGCTCTCAATGATGCCTCGTTGAAGCACGAGCCTGAAACCTCTGCAGCACTTGGATTTGGTTTCCGGTGTGGGTTTCTTGGCTTACTTCATATGGAAATCATCCAGGAACGACTTGAGCGAGAATTCCACCTGTCTCTTGTGACCACGGCACCAAGCGTTGTCTACCAAGTCCATTTACGCAATGGGGAGATTTTGGAAATAGACAATCCTTCCCAACTTCCCCCAGTGATGGAAATCGATTCGATTTTTGAACCATACATACGCGGACGGGTCATGATGCCCGAAGAGTTTGTTGGAAGTATTATGAAACTGGCTCAGGAAAGGAGAGGAACCCAGGTCAATATGGAATTTCCCAGTCCAAACCGTGTGATCCTGGAATATGAATTTCCTCTGAATGAAATCGTGATGGATTTTTACGACCGGCTTAAATCCATCTCTAAGGGATATGCCTCTTTTGATTATGAATTGATTGATTATCGTAAAGGGGAGCTTTCCAAGCTCGATCTGATGCTGAATGGTGAATTAGTTGATGCTCTTTCACTCATCGTCCCAAAAGAACAAGCCTACTATCGGGGTAGGGAACTGGCCGGAAAGATAAAAAAATTAATCCCAAAGCANATGTATGAGGTTGCNATCCAGGNNGCAATCGGCTCNAAAATCATNGCACGTGAAACGCTTGGNGCGATGCGAAAGGATGTTACTTCCAAATGTTATGGNGGAGACATCACTCGAAAAAGGAAATTGCTGGAAAAGCAGAAAGAAGGGAAGAAACGTATGAAACGCGTCGGTTCGGTNGAAGTACCTCAGGAAGCCTTCATGGCCGTTCTTAAAATTGAACGTTAGTTTTTTGTCAATGCAATCGCCTGATGAAATCAGCAGGGAGTGCAAGCCTCATTTTACCCTTTAAATTTTGACTTTCCTCCACAAAATGGAAAACCAGTAAATTCTTCTCCTTTTTGATTTCACGGTGAAATGCCGGGCTTAACATATGCCTGAGTTGGATTTTAGGCGAAAGGGAACTATTGAANATTTGCATGTAAATGGAATCAAAAATCCTTTGAATATAAGGNCCGATTTCAAAAAAAAGCGCACCATCCAAATGATTTGATAACTTGACCTGAGTTTGATCCTCTATCCTACGGGCACGAAATATGGATGCCAGGCTCAGAGCTAATTCACTATCAATTTGTAAAATCCAGACTGTTCCTAGTTCAGGGAGACTGAGGTAGGAAAAACAGGAGGGTTGGTCAAAGATTTTTNGGTAATCTTCGTATTGGAGCAATTCAGAGTTCATGAATTTTAATGTTTTTGCTTCACTGAATAGAGAAGCACGGACTTTGTTCATGGCTGTTATGAATTTATGACCAAACGTTTTAATTTTTTCTTCCTGAATCCCTGCAATTTTGAATGCTGTATTAGAGGGCTCGTCCTGGNGAGAAAAACTATTTTGAGAGTCCCTGATGAGAGTTTCCTCCATCATGTTATTCAAAACATTGAGTGACAATCCCTCNTCCATCTGGAAAGGTTCTTCATTTACTACCTTTTCATCCTGGTTCGAGTCGTTGTCCTGCATTTTTTTTATTTGTTATATGCTAACTTTGTTTCAAGTAAGAATCCCAAAACATTTGTGGAAGATGTTCAAGGTGTTTGGGATTCTTTTAATTTTTCTTCAAGCTGTCTCAGCAGATGAATGGAAACCGAAAAGAGCCAACAAAATCATAATTTCCTCGAAACATTCAAAGTATTCCATCAGCCCAGCTGAAAGAAAAACCGGAAGGATGGTCCGTTACCTTTCAGCATCGAATCGTTGGCAATTCATAAAACCAAAGGGTAAATTAATAAAAAAATCTCAAAGCAAAAAAAAGAAAAAAATACCACGGGCCCTTTCTAAATCTATCATTGCTCAGGGTCGGTTGGCTTCTGAATTGACAAGACCCCGTAGAAAAGTAATCGGATTCACAGCAACTGAAAATAGCCGTTCTGCAAATAGAATTGCTACAAGTTTCCCAGGCGCTAGCGTAGATAATGAAAAAATAGGCAGAGACGTGTGGAAATCCATGCAATTGATTCTCAGAGAACCTTTCATGGATGAACCTTGACTTCAATTGACGCTGATGAAATTATTTTTTATCCATTTACTGGTACCAATCAGGAGAGTTCCCTTCACCCTCAATCATGAGTTGAGGAATAAAACATTTGATGAAATCCTTGAATAATTAANTTTTTAGAAACCCTTCTTATATTTGACGGCTATGACTACGACAAAGGTGAATGATCTTGATCCTCAGGAGACCCTGGAATGGATCGAGGCCATGGAAGCCGTCATTGAGCGCGACGGTTTTGAACGAGCCCAGTTTCTCTTAAGACGCCTGGCCGACCGTGCAGTGACTTCTGGAGCAGACGCACCCTATACTGCCTATACCCCTTACCTTAATACCATTCCTCCGGAATTAGAGGTCCGCTCTTCAGGAAACCATGAAATCGAGTCCAAGATCCGCTCCATCATCCGCTGGAATGCGGCAATGATGGTGATGCGGGCCAACCGCGATTCTTCAGAACTTGGAGGTCATATTGCCAGTTTTGCGTCTTCAGCTCTGCTTTATGATATTGGATTCAATCACTTCTGGCATGCACCTACAAAGGAACATGGCGGAGACCTGGTCTACATTCAGGGGCACTCAGCACCAGGAATTTATGCCAGAGCGTTTCTTGAGGGACGGATCACTGAAGAACAGATGAATCATTTCCGCCAGGAATCGACAGGTAAAGGAATTTCCTCTTATCCCCACCCCTGGCTGATGCCTGAATTCTGGCAATTTCCGACTGTTTCTATGGGTTTAGGGCCCATCATGGCAATTTACCAGGCCCGTTTTCTGAAATACCTCCATAATCGTGAACTGCTCAATACAGAAAACCGGAAGGTTTGGTGTTTTCTGGGAGATGGTGAAACCGATGAGCCGGAGTCGATGGGTGCTATCCATTTAGCAGCCCGAGAAAAACTGGACAACCTGATATTTGTCATCAATTGCAACCTCCAGCGTTTAGACGGACCTGTCCGTGGAAATGGGAAGATCATCCAGGAACTAGAAGGCGAATTCCGTGGTGCCGGGTGGAATGTGATCAAAATAGTATGGGGCTCATACTGGGATCCTCTTCTAGCCAAAGATGATCAGGGGCTTTTGCGGAAAAGAATGGAAGAAGCCATAGATGGAGAATACCAGGCCTTCAAAGCCAAGGGGGGTGCCTACACGCGAACACATTTTTTCGGCAAATATCCCGAACTGCTCGAAATGGTTTCCAATATGAGTGATGAGGACATCTGGAGACTGAATCGTGGAGGACATGATCCTCATAAAATTTATACGGCCTATCATGCTGCAGTCAACCACACTGGACAGCCTACGGTCATCCTGGCTAAAACAGTTAAGGGTTACGGAATGGGCGGTTCAGGAGAAGGCGCCAACATCACTCACCAACAAAAGAAAATCCGCCCGGAAGACCTGTTGATGTTCCGTGATCGGTTTCATCTCCCACTTTCGAATGATCAGGTGGAACAGATGGAATTCTTCCACCCAGGAGATTCCTCTCCCGAAGTCGTTTATCTTCATCAACAACGGGAAAATCTTGGCGGTTACCTGCCTTCTAGAAGAACTAGAGGTGATGGACTGACAACTCCCCAACTTTCATTTTTTGAACGACTGCTGAAAAGTACCGGAGAACGTGAAATCTCAACCACTCAAGCATTGGTCCAGGCAATGACCCTGCTCTGTCGTGATGAACAGTTGGGTTCCCGAATCGTACCCATCGTCCCCGATGAAGCAAGGACATTTGGGATGGAAGGAATGTTTCGTCAAATTGGGATTTATGCCCATGAGGGCCAGAAATACGAACCGGTGGACCGGGATCAGTTGATGTATTATCGCGAAGATCAAAAAGGCCAATTCCTTCAAGAGGGAATCAATGAGGATGGTGCCATTTCATCTTGGATTGCAGCAGCAACTTCTTACAGCAATTCTGGAATCCAGATGATTCCTTTTTACACCTTCTATTCGATGTTCGGATTTCAGCGTGTTGGGGATCTGATCTGGGCTGCCGGCGACATCCAGGCGCGTGGATTTCTGGTTGGAGGAACATCCGGTAGAACAACACTCAACGGCGAAGGGCTTCAACATGAAGATGGCCAAAGCCAGATCATGGCGTCCAATGTGCCGAACTGCATCTCCTATGACCCCACTTTTGCCTATGAGTTGATGGTGATTCTTCAAGACGGATTAAAGAGGATGTTTGAGGATCAGGAAAATGTCTTTTATTACATCACCACCCTCAATGAAAACTACCCTCATCCTGAAATGAAAAAAGGGCAGGAAAAGGACATCATCAAGGGCATGTACCTCTTTCAGGAAGGAGGCAAAGGCAACCAACGCGTCCAGCTTCTCGGATCCGGAAGCATCCTAAGAGAAGTCATCGCTGCTGCGGATTTACTATCTGAAGATTTCGGAATTCAAGCAGATGTCTGGAGTTGCCCCAGTTTCAATGAACTGAAACGAGACGGAGATGACACGGTTCGCTGGAACCTTCTGCATCCTGATCGAAAGCCCCGTGTACCACATGTGACTTCGTGTCTTGAAAAACATCACGGGCCTGTAGTTGCCGCAACCGATTATGTAAAGCTTTTCGCAGATCAAATTCGAGCCTACATCGGTAGGAATTTCCATGTATTGGGAACAGATGGATTCGGCCGCAGTGACACTCGTGTATCGTTACGGAGGCATTTTGAGGTGAATCGTTTTTACGTAACTGTTGCAGCTCTGAAAATGCTGGCAGATGAAGGAACCATTCCCACAAAAACGGTGAAATCCGCAATTCGGAAATATGGGCTTGACCCGGAAAAACCAAATCCCCTCAACGTTTGAATCCGGAATCATGAATCAAAAAACACAGGTACGGGTTCCGGACATCGGGGATTTCGAGGATGTCGAAATCATTGAAGTGCATATCAATCCTGGAGACACCATTGAAACCGAAAGTCCCCTGATCACCCTTGAAAGCGACAAAGCCACGATGGATGTCCCCGCACCTTTTGCGGGAAGGGTTGAAAGCGTCCTGATCAAAGTTGGAGACAAGGTTTCCGAAGGAACTCCAATCGTGGATCTTCAAACCACTGAAACTGCAGATTCTTCCACAATTGATTCTGAAAGAGAAAGCGGACTTAAAAGCACAGAAACCCTGGAAACCCAGCAAGTTTCGGAAAAGAAGAACCCGTCGCAAAAATCTCCAGAAATCCAAACAAATCCTGGTTCATCCTCCAATGGGAATCCAGCCTCGAAGGAACCCCAGTTGATGCTGATGCCTGACATGGGTGATTTCACTGAAGTTGATGTCATAGAGGTTTTGGTCAAAGAAGGAGATCTGGTTCAGCATGAAGATTCGGTCATCACCCTGGAAAGTGATAAAGCAACGATGGACGTCCCATCTCCGCTTAAAGGAACCATCCAGCAGATGTTAGTCAGCGCAGGGCAAAAAATTTCCAAAGGCCAAAAAATAGCCCTGATTCTTCCCGAATCTGACGACTCATCTCAGCCTGTAGCTTCAGAGCCCATTGTGAAAATGGATTCTTCTCCGTCTGATGTCCTCAAAAAACCAGTTTTGGAAGAAAAATCAACAAGTGGTCGTCGACCTCCTATTTCAGAGCCGGTTGATCAGCAGCAGTTCCTAAAAGCCCATGCCAGTCCATCCGTTCGAAAATTCGCCCGTGAATTAGGAGTAGATCTGAGTCGTGTCACGGGTTCCGGAAGGAAAGGGCGCATCACACATGACGATGTCCAAAAGCATGTCAAACAGAGGCTGAGTTCACCGTCCCAGTCCCAAGGTTTAGGAGGCGGTGTCCCGCCAATTCCTGAAATCGATTTCTCCCAGTTCGGCGAGGTTGAAATCATACCCCTCTCAAGGATTAGAAAAAAAGGCGCAGAACATCTTCACCGTGCATGGCTGAATCTTCCGATGGTGACCAACCACGATGAAGCGGACATTACTGAACTTGAAGCATTCCGGCAAAAACTAAAAAAAGAAGCTGCTGATCAAAACATCCGGCTGACGATGCTTGCCTTCCTGCTCAAAGCGACTTCTACCAATCTCAAAAAACATCCTGATTTCCGTTCCTCATTGAGCTCCGATGGTCAAAATCTGATCCACAAACGCTATTGTCATATTGGAGTGGCCGTAGATACTGATGAGGGCCTTGTGGTTCCTGTGATCCAAGATGTCGACCAGAAAGGGGTTTATGAACTTGCCCAGGATCTTGGTAACATCAGTGAAAAGGCCAGGAAACGAAAACTCAAACGCGAAGACCTTCAGGGGGGGTGTTTCAGCATTTCAAGCCTTGGAGGAATCGGTGGAACGGCCTTCACTCCATTAGTCAATGCTCCAGAAGTCGCGATCCTTGGTGTTACACGATCTAAAATGACTCCTCAATGGAATGGTGAGGAATTTATTCCCCGACTGATGTTACCCCTTGATCTGACTTATGACCATCGTGTCATCGATGGTGCCGCAGCTGCTCGATTTTTGACCGATTTCTGTTTGCTTCTTGCCGACATGAAGCGCTTATTACTCTGAACTAATTAGATGGACAAACGATCTGTTGAAATTCCTGATATCGGAGATTTCCAGGAGGTAGAAGTAATCGAGATCCTGGTTAAAACTGGAGACCGCATCCAAGAGGAAGATTCACTGATCACCCTGGAAAGCGACAAAGCTTCCATGGATGTCCCTTCACCTAGAGCAGGAACCATTTCCAAAATACACCTCAACGTCGGNGACAAAGTTTCCGAAGGTAGATTGATTCTGGATCTGGNAGAAGTTNTTTCTGATTCCAAAGAAATTGGTGGAAATAATCTGGATGGAAATTCAGAGTCCACAGTGAGTCCAGATAAAAGGATGTCTCCATCTGGAATCACAGGTGATTCCCAAAAAGCTACAACTAATCGAGAGCCTCTTCAATTCAACAAGGCTGATTTGAACTGTGAAGTGCTTGTATTGGGCGCAGGTCCTGGAGGATACACTGCGGCATTCAGGGCTGCTGACCTTGGAAAAAAAGTCATTCTAGTGGAACGTTATGAAACTCTGGGAGGAGTTTGTTTGAATGTCGGTTGCATCCCCTCCAAGGCCTTGCTCCATGCAGCCAAAGTCATCGATGATGCCCAAGCGATGAAAACTCACGGGATAGAATTTGGGACACCTTCCATTAATCCGAGCAAGCTCACAAAATGGAAAGATTCCGTCATTGGCAAACTCACCACAGGTTTAAGTTCCCTTGCAAAACAGCGAAAAGTGAATGTCGTCATTGGAAAAGGACACTTTCTGGATTCGAATCATCTTCAGGTTGATTCGGAAAAAGGAAAAGAAATCATTCGATTTGAGCATGCCATCATTGCTGCTGGGTCTGTGCCAGTAAAACTGCCATTCCTTCCAGAAGATCTCGGGGTCATGGACTCAACCGGAGCCTTGGAACTTCAGGAAATACCCGAAACGATGCTGGTGATTGGAGGAGGAATCATCGGCCTGGAAATGGCGACTGTCTACCGGGCTATGGGAACCCGCATCACAGTCGTGGAAATGTTTGATGGACTGATGATCGGAGCTGACCGTGACCTGGTCAAGCCGTTTCACCGCCATGTTTCTCGACAATATGAACACATCTGGCTGGAAACAAGAGTTACAAAAGTCGAAGCCCAGAAAAAGGGATTCAAAGTATTTTTTGAAGGGAAAAACGCTCCTGAAAATCCAGTCATGTTCGAGCGGATCCTCAGTGCAGTCGGAAGAACTCCAAATGGGTTGAAAATTGGTGCAGAAAACGCTGGAGTTTCCGTTGATGAAAAAGGCTTTATCCCAGTCGATTCACAGATGCGCACCAATGTTTCAAACATTTTCGCGATTGGCGACATCGTGGGCCAACCGATGCTCGCGCACAAGGCAACCCATGAGGGCAAGGTTGCTGCGGAAGTGATTTGCGGATTAAAAAGTCATTTTGATGCACGTACCATCCCCTCTGTTGCCTATACCGATCCTGAATTGGCTTGGGCAGGAATGACCGAAGAGGAGGCAAAAAGCCAAGGGATTTCTTATGGCAAAGGAACCTTCCCGTGGGCTGCCAGTGGACGCAGTCTTGCTCTTGAACGCGATGAAGGATTAACAAAAATCTTGTTTGAAGAGGAAACGAAAAAAATTATAGGCATTGGAATCGTTGGACCCAACGCCGGAGACCTGATTGCAGAAGGAGTTTTGGCCATCGAAATGGGTGCTGATGCAACGGATATCGGGGCCAGCATTCATCCACATCCAACGCTGTCAGAGACCCTCGGTTTAGCCGCTGAAGCCTATGAAGGGACTATCACAGACCTCTACCTGCCTAAACGAAGATAATTGAGTTACAGGTTTAAAGCCTTGCTGCCAGTTCAGCACCCTCGGCGATCGCCACCTTGGCATCCAAACCGCTGGTTTCCCTTGCCCCACCAATCACATGCACCGGAACCCCTTTTTGCTTTAGAGGAATTTCCATCTCTCCCAGAGGTTCCTGTCCTGAGGCCACAATAACCTGATCGACTTCGAAGNCCCTTTCTTGTGGATCTTCACCTTTNTTGATGGAGACCTTCACATGNAGNCCNTTTTCATCAATTCGAAGGTATTCGGCNCCATTGTATAATTTTACATCATGGGATCTTAAAGATTGCAGATGGGCCCATCCTGTCGTTTTCCCAAGCCTTTTTCCNATTTTATCCGATGANCGTTGAAATACNGTGATTTCCCGCTTTNGAGGATGNCCCAGTTCCATTGCCTGTTGGGGTTCCANAATTCGATGCTGGTTGATGTATTCNGGAACATCACTACCAAAACTAGGTTTTGCAGTCAGGTAATGAGCGACATCGATGCCAATCCCTCCTGCACCAATGATTGCCACCTTTTGCCCAACGGGCTTTTCATGCTCAAGAACATCAAGGTAACTCAAAACTTTGGGGCCGTTTGCACCTTCCAGTTCCAAACCACGAGGTTTCACACCGGTTGCAAGGATCACTTCATCAAAATCTCNAGCTTCCAGAAAATCAGGGGCAAAGGGTTNACCCAGTCGAAGTTCCACANCATGTTTTGCCAACATCACCCNGTAATANCGNANCGTTTCATGAAATTCNGTCTTACCTGGGATCTTCACCGCAANATTNAGCTGACCNCCAAGNTCCTTCTTNCGATCAAAAAGTGAAACACGATGCCCCCGTTGCGCCAGCACCAAAGCAGCGGTCATTCCTGCTGGTCCTGCGCCAACCACTGCAAATTTTTTTTGCGTTGTGGCTGGTTCAAATTCCAGTTCTGTTTCTCTTCCTGCCCTGGGATTGACCAGACAGCTTGCGGTCTTCATCGAAAAGAGATGATCGAGGCAGGCTTGATTACAGGCAATGCACGTATTGATTTCCTCAGGTCGTCCCTGTTTGGCTTTCACCACAAAGTCTTCATCCGCCAAAAAAGGCCTCGCCATGGAGACCATGTCAGCCATTTCGTCTCTCAACAGTTGTTCTGCAACATAAGGATCATTGATGCGGTTAGAAGTAATGACCGGAATTTTCATGTGAGGTCTTAATTTTCCGGTAACCCAGGCAAAGGCAGCACGTGGGACCATCATCGCGATGGTTGGAATCCTGGCTTCATGCCAACCAATGCCGGTATTGATCAGTGAGGCACCTGATTCTTCAACCTTTTGCCCCAGTTCTACAACCTCTTCAAAACTGCTTCCCTCGTCAACAAGATCCATGCAGGATAGCCTATAGACGATCAGAAAATCATTTCCTGTCTGCTCCCTCACCTTTTCAACAATCTTGATGGGAAAGCGAATTCGGTTCTGATAACTACCTCCCCAGTCATCCGTCCTATGATTCGTTTTTTTGACAATGAACTCATTGATCAGATATCCCTCGGATCCCATCACTTCGACCCCGTCGTAACCGGCCATTTGGGCTAATTTGGCACAGCGGCCATAATCCTCGATGGTCTGGAGGATCTCCTCTTGATCCAATTCTTTGGGGCGATAAAAATTGATGGGTGCCGTGATCGGAGAAGGAGCTACACAGCCCTCCTGGTAGGAGTAACGCCCGGTGTGCAGGATCTGTAGAAGAATTTTTCCTCCATGCCTGTGAACCGCCTCAGTAATCGGACGATGAAATTCCAGTTGATCCTCAGAAACAAGATCCGCACCTTCTTCAAAAACACGACCCGCAGAATTTGGAGAAAACCCTCCAGTAACGATCAATCCTACGCCTCCCTTGGCACGTGCCTCATAAAATGCAGCCAATTTACGGGAGCCCTCAGGGTCTTCCTCAAGCCCTGTGTGCATTGACCCCATCAAGACCCTGTTTCGGAGCTTGATGCTGCCAATTTGAAGAGGAGTCAATAGTTTTTCAAACATGATTCATGTTCCTGGAAAATAATTCTGGGAGAAACATCCCTATGCTCCGGTGCTAAATCAGGAAGCCTTTAGCAGTTCAGCCTGGTGATGAGTCATCAATGGATCTATGACCTGATCCAGTTGTCCCATCATAATATTCTCAAGCTTATAAAGCGTCAGGTTAATCCGATGATCGGTCATTCTCCCCTGAGGAAAATTATAGGTTCGGATTCTTTCGCTTCGGTCACCACTGCCAACCATCCCTCTTCTTTGAGACGCGGCGCTGTCATGTTGCTCTTGAAGCTCTTTTTCATAAAGCCTGGCGCGTAAAACCTTGAGTGCTTGATTTTTATTTTTGAGCTGAGATTTTTCATTCTGACAGGTCACAACGAGTCCGGAAGGTAGGTGGGTTATCCGGACTGCAGAGTCGGTGGTGTTCACGCTTTGTCCTCCAGGTCCGGAGGAACGAAACACATCAACACGAATATCATTTGGGTTTACCTCCACTTCCAAATCTTCCACCTCAGGAAGGACTGCCACGGTGGCTGCTGAGGTATGAACCCGTCCCTGGGTCTCCGTTTTGGGGATCCTTTGCACCCTATGCACACCACCTTCAAACTTTAATTTACTGAATACCTTTTTACCGCTAATGGAGATAACGACTTCCTTGAACCCGCCTATGTCCGTGGGGCTTTCATTGAGGATTTCCAGCTTCCACTGCTGAGACTCCGCATAGCGTGCATACATGCGGAAAAGGTCACTGGCAAAAAGTGCGGCCTCATCTCCACCGGTTCCGGCGCGTATTTCAAGAATGGTATTTCTCGTGTCATCGGGATCTTTAGGAAGGAGGAGCAGTTCAAGCTGCTCGGTTAGATCCCTGGACTGGGCTTCGAGTTCTTTTATTTCTTCTCGAGCCAGGTCTCGGAGTTCTGTATCTTCGGAAGCATCGTCCGCGATTTGAAGGTTTTCCTCAAGGGACTCCGAAATCTTCTGATAATTCCGATAGGTAGAAACAATTTCTTGAAGCTCTGAATGTTCCCTGGACAGTGTTCGAAATTGCTGCTGGTCCGCTACCGTTTCCGGTTGGATCAGGAGTTCTGTCAGTTTTTCAAAGCGCTGGTCAATCTCACTAAGCTTTTCCAGCATGAAAGCTTAAGCACGTTTGTAGCGACGTTTGAACTTCTCAATTCTTCCCGCTGAGTCGATCATTCGCTGCCCTGTTCCAGTATAAAAAGGGTGACAATTGGAACAAATTTCAACCGTTGTTTCCTTGCCCAAGGTGGACATGGTATTCCAGGAAGTACCGCAGGAACAAGTGAACGTGGTTTGTTTGTATTCTGGATGAATTCCGGATTTCATTATCTTCTCCAAAAAAAATTATTTGTCCATCATATGGAGGAACTCTTCATTGTTTTTGAATTTTTCCATTTTGTCGAATAAAAACTCCATTGCTTCGACAACATTCAATGAGGCGAGTACTTTTCGAAGAACCCAGATTCGATCAAGATCTCCTTTTTCGATCAGAAGTTCTTCCTTCCTCGTGCCTGATTTATTGATATCAATCGATGGAAAAATCCGTTTTTCAACCAGTTTCCTATCGAGGACCAATTCCATATTTCCAGTGCCCTTGAATTCTTCAAAAATCACCTCGTCCATGCGACTGCCGGTATCAATTAGGGCGGTAGATATGATGGTGAGTGAGCCTCCTTCTTCGATATTCCGGGCCGCTCCAAAAAATCGTTTCGGTTTGTGAAGCGCATTTGAGTCCACACCTCCTGAGAGGATCTTACCACTGGGCGGAACAACTGAGTTATAGGCCCTTGCGAGACGAGTAATGGAGTCCAGCAGGATGACCACATCCCGGCGGTGTTCCACCAGACGTTTCGCTTTTTCAATGACCATATCTGCCACCTGAACATGACGGGTTGCTGGTTCGTCAAAAGTTGAGCTGACCACTTCTCCTTTTACGGAGCGTTGCATCTCTGTCACTTCCTCTGGACGTTCATCAATCAGAAGTACGATCAAATCAACATCAGGATGATTAACAGAAATACTGTTTGCAATCGACTGAAGGATCATGGTTTTACCAGTCCGTGGAGGAGCGACGATCAATGCCCGTTGTCCCATTCCAATGGGTGCTGCAAGATCGATGATCCTGGTAGTCATGTCCCGGTCGCCACGTTCCAGTTTGAGACGGTTATTCGGAAATAGCGGGGTCAGGTTGTCAAAGAGAATCTTTTCAGAGGCAATATCAGGAGATTTAAAATTTACCTCTTCAACCTTCAACAATGCGTAATAGCGCTCGCTCTCTTTGGGTGGTCTGATCTGTCCTGCAATCGTATCTCCTGTGCGCAGGTTGAAGCGTCGAATCTGGGATGGAGAAACATAGATATCATCCGGACCAGGGAGGTAGTTGTAATCAGGGGCCCTTAAAAAACCAAAGCCATCTGGAAGGGTCTCCAAGACTCCAGAACCGTATACAATACCGTTTCGTCGTGTTTGTGCCTGTAGAAGGGCAAAGATCAATTCCTGCAAACGCATCCCGTTTGCGTTTTCTATATCATAGTCCTTGGCGATTTTGATGAGTGAAGTAATATCTTTCTTTTTAAGTTCTGAAAGATTCATCGTAGGAGGCGCCTCTCCTCCGTGAGTGTTTTGAACTATTTTTGTGGGTGCCTGATTTCCCCTGGAATTAGACCGTCCTCGAGGTGAGCGGGAATCCATAGGCCTATGTTTTGTGGCAGATTGAGTGTTTGTGACTACAGACATAGAGATTGGAGCTGAATTAGCAGTGAAAGAAATGAAGCTTAAATTGCTTCAGAGATGATAGACTTGATGAGGAGTAAAGACTTTAATTAAGTGGAATTCGTTCCGAAGCCCCCTCTGACGAGGACTGTAATTGAAGGGTCATATAAAAATCTCAGTAATCGATGCTTATGTCAAGAATTTTATTCGATTTAAAAAAAATTATTGTTCTTATATAAAATCTTAAACCACAGGATTGCCCACAATTGCATTACGCACCAGTTTTCGAATAAGGTCAACAGGAATGATAAGGAAGGACAATCCTATGACGTAGATCCATTCTGTGAGGCTCAGGCCAACCGTCCGAAGGACCTCCCCCCCGACGTAGGTGAATACGGTCTGTAGGAAAAAGATGAGAATGACCACGAAGATGAAATTTCGATTTTCCAAAATATGTTCAAAGAGGTTGATTCCTTCAGTGCGTGAATTGATTTTATTAAAATTATTGATAAAAACAAAGAACCCAAAAAATGCAGTCAACAAAACCGCTTTACTGTCATAATCGGGATTTGTGGGATCCCCGCACCTCAATTCATCACATGGAAACCAGGTTGCGACCGTGTCGGAAGTCAAAAAATAAAGACTCAGGATCGCGATGGTAATTCCATTGACAAGGATTGCAGACCACATGTCGTTGTTTACCAGTGACGCCCCCATCGGGGTCGGCTTCTCTCTCATGTAGCGATTGAGTGCAGCTTCACCAGAGAATGCAAAAGCTGCCAAGGTGTCCATCACGATGTTGATCCAGAGAAGCTGAGTCATCGTCAATGGAAGATCAATCCCGAAGAAAGGTCCCAGAAAAGCAACCAAAATAGCCGCCACATTCACCGAAAGCTGGAAAATTAAAAACTTCCGAATCGATTTGAGCAATGTTCTGCCATAAAGAACCGCATTCGTAAGAGAGATGAAATTATTGTCCAAGATGACGATGTCACTTGATTCCTTGGTCATATCGGTACCATTGCCCATGGCAAAACCGACATCAGCGTTTTTCACTGCAGGAGCATCATTCACTCCATCACCAGTCATTCCTACAACGAGATCCATTTGCTTTGCTAGTTTCACAAGACGACTTTTATCTGTAGGCAGCGCACGTGCGACCACACAGAGTTCTGGAAGGATTTGCTTCACCTCATCATCACTCAACTCACCAAGTTCCGTTGAAGTCAGTATTTTGGGATTGCTTCCTTTAAGAATGCCGACTTCACGGGCAATAGCCTGAGCCGTATCTTTGGAATCTCCAGTGATCATCACCACCTGGATTCCCGCCTGCTGAGACTGGAGAACTGCTGGCTTGGATTGGGGGCGCATATCATCCCGGAGCCCGAAAACTGAAATTAAAGTCAATTGTTCCGGAAGATGAATCCCGTTTATTGGTTGGTCAGAATATGCCAATCCAATCAAACGCATGGCACGGCCGGAAAGTTCCGCCATGTTTTGTTTCAATTCCTCATTATTTTCCAAGGACTGACGCTTTCCTTGATGGTCAAGATAATGGGTACAGGAAGCAATGATGATTTCAGAAGCACCTTTGACTAAGGTGGCAGAACGTGTCCCACTTACTTGTGTTGCGGAATATTTGTAGGCACTGTTGAAAGGGATATCTGCCAAAACCTGAAGGTCATCTTTTTCTGCCAGTTTCGGCCCTAAAAATTGTAAAAGCGCTTTCTCTGTTGAATTAGCCCCCACAATCTTAGGATTTTCAGGATCATCCAGGTCAATGGATGCGGATGTATTATTTTTCAGCCCAAACACAATTTCATCCATCAGGGAATCAGGCATATCTCTAAGATTTTGATAATTCTGACAATCTCCTGTTAAAACTGATGCAACCTGAAGGCGGCCTTCAGTTAATGTTCCTGTTTTATCACTGAAAAGAATATTGAGGCTTCCAGAGGTCTCAATCCCAAGCAGTTTTCTCACAAGGACATTGGCCCTCAGCAATTTACGCATATTCAATGAGAGAACCACTGCAATCATCATCGGCAACCCTTCCGGAACAGCCACAACAATAATAATGATGGCTAGAATCACTGCGGTAACAAGATGATATATGATCGCACCTGGTGGTTGGGCCAAATAGGCTGCCAAGTTTCCATGGGTTGCATAACCGACCAATGGATCGAAAAAAACATGATTGAACATAAAAGCCAGTGCAATCAGCGTTGCACCTATGTATCCGAAATTCGTGATCTGTTTCCCAAGTTTGGCCAACTTCTGTTGCAGAGGTGAAAGTCTGTCTTCTGCAGAAATCAGTTCTTTCATGGTGGCACCATACTTGGTTTTATCTCCAACGGCCTGGACCTTCATCACCCCTTCACCGTCTTCCACCAAACCTGCCCGGGATAGAGCGTTTTTTTCTTCGTTTATTTGATTTTCATCCTCAGTCCCTGTTTTGTCGACGGGTTCTGATTCGCCCGTCAGTGCTGACTCGTTGACATCAAGTTCGCCTTGGAGCAAAAATCCATCTGCGGGAATATTGTCTCCTGGTTGGAGGAGGATCAAATCATTGACAACCAGTTCATCGATCAATATTTCTTGTAGGGTTCCGTCACGAAATACTTTTACTCTGATCTTTGAAGCCTCCTCAAGTAGGCTTTGGAATTCAGCCTCGTTGCTGTATTCTGAGAAAGTGGCCACCAAGGTTGCCAGGACAACCGCAATTGCAATCCCTAATCCTTCATACCAAGGGGCGAATCCTAATGCTGCCAAAGCCAGAGTAACAAGCAATGCCACGATCAGAATCATGATGATCGGGTCTTTTAAATTCGCGATAAGTTTGTCCCAAAACGTTTCTACATCCTGGGTTGTGACAGCGTTTGATCCAAATTTATTTCTGGAATCGCGAACTTCCTGCTCCAACAAACCTGTGTATGAAAATTTCATTAAAATACTCCTGGACTTAATTCAGTAAACACAATTTTGTTGATTATACCTCTAGGATTCAAGCTAATCTGAAAAACATGAAGCTGCAGTATCATCAAAATCGTCATGGTTTTTCAATATTGGAAGTCTTGATCACAGCAAGCATCGTTTTGATTCTTGTAAACAGTTTTATTCAGATTTTGGAACAATCTTCCCTCCAGACCAAGATGTCAGCCATGAATTTCCAGACAGCCTCAATGATCGATTTTTGGAATGCTGGTCAAACACCCCATTTCCTATTCCAGAAAATAGAAACAAGAAACTTCAAAAACCAGTTTGAAATTTACCATGATGTAGGAGAGCTTCGATCCCAAATTGAGATCTTTCCCGATGGTTGGTTCAAGGTTTCTTTTCAACTTATTTTTTCAGATCATCCTCATATCGTTTCCTGGATTTCTGAGGGAGTCATTGATGTTCCAACGAATTGACATCTCAAAAAGTGGATTCACTCTTGTGGAAATATTGCTGAGCACAGGCATTGGACTTTTATTGATTTTGTTCGTATTAAAAACTTTCTTGGATTACCAGCAAATGGCCCTGAAACAAAGGGACACCGCAAGAATCCAGGCAACGTTTCAAAGAATTTTGATGATGATGAAGTCTGAATTGATCCAGGCAGGTTATGGGCTGGATTCATATCAAGAAGGAATCCAGATCACTGATGAAGGGATTCAAATCCAAAAAGATGGAAACCTTGATGGTGATCTGGGAGACTCTCGTGAAGATATTGTTTATCGATTTTTCCCGGACGATCAGAAATTATCCAGAAAATCAGGACAAGGCTATTTCCAGATCCTCTTAGAACCGATATACTTTGTTTTTTTTCAGGCTCATCCTTTAGATTTTGAGTCTCATAAAAGCATTCCATGCGTCAGGATCCGATTTCAACTTCAGGAATTGGATGCGATTCAGGAAGCAACACTATGTCCGTTGAATCCCTGAATCCACTTCTTGTAAGGCTGGAAATCGAAAATCTCCGAAACAAAGGTTGAATGAAATACTTACATACTATGATTCGAGTTCAAAATCTTGAATCCGCATTGGATTTTTTTATCAACAAACTGGGAATGATCGAAGTGAGGAGGAGGGAAGCTCCTGAAGGGCGCTTCACCCTGGTTTTTCTTGCCGCCTCTCCTGGAGAATCAACAATCGAACTAACCTACAACTGGGACCAGGAAGAACCATATACGTCTGGGAGAAATTTTGGTCACTTAGCTTATTCCGTGGAAAATATTTATCAACTCTGTGAAGAACTGCAAAAAAAAGGCGTGGCGATCCTGAGGCCACCACGTGACGGAAAAATGGCCTTCATTCGAAGCCCTGACCAGATCTCTGTAGAATTGCTTCAGGAAGGAAACCCTCTTCCACCTCAAGAACCCTGGCTATCAATGCCTAGTCAAGGAGAGTGGTGAGGAGGCTGATAAAATATCTCCTTTACACAAAACTGATTAGACCCATCACCCGCAGTGAGGGATCAATCCGTCAGGTGAGTTGGGGTGTAGGATTGGGTGTTTTTTTCGCTTTAACTCCCACAGTGGGGATTCAGATGTATGCGGTAGCTCTTGTTTGGGCATTATGCCGTTATCTTCTAAACGCCCATTTTAATCTGCCAGTCGCCATTGCGATGGTATGGATTTCAAATCCATTGACCATGATCCCACTTTATTATCTTTTCCTCGTTTCGGGCTATGCAGTAATGGAAACACAGGAGAAGCTAAGTTTTGCGCTTTTCGATAATAAGCTTTCGTCTTTTTCCGAGATGGAAAGCACATGGGATTCCATCGTTGAAGCAACGCGTTTTCTGATCATTGATCTCGGTTGGCCGATGGTGGTGGGAAGCCTTGTTTACGCCATCCCGGGGGGAATCCTCTCTTACTGGATCACGGCATACATGCTTTCACGCTACCGCCAACAGCGCTTAAAGCACAACCAGTTCCTAAGCAAGGGCTCCCAAACAGCAGATCAACCACTTAATTAGAATCCATTGATTTGGGTTGAATCCCCTAGAACCTCATCTAAAATTGATGAATCCCTCCTCAAGCAAAACAAAGTTAAGTTCGGAAGTCTCCTACCGGGAAGGGAACCTACATTATTCCCAGGGCAATTCAACTGCCGCAGAACAATCCTGGAAAAATTCCTCACTGAAACAAGAGACTGAAACTAAACAAAGTGGCAGGAAAAACAATGCTGGACGTCCCCCTTTTTTCCNAACNATAGCAGCNGTGGTTCTGACTGCAGTTTGCTTCTACACCATCATTTTCAGTTTCTTCCAAAGGGAACCCGATGCCTTGTCTGAATGGATGCTTTCCCAACAACAACAACAGCAACANCGATCATTCTGGNACAATTGGTGGGACACNGGGAGGCCTTCCATCAGTTTCAACCGTACTCCCTTTGGAACTGAAGACTGGCTTCAACAGTTTCGAGAAAATCTGAGGGAATTGATGGAGCAGGAGAACCCTGAGCGATCTGTTTCCAGGCAAGAATTTGAAAAATGGCTTGAGCGGAAAAAGAAAAACAGCGGCCTCCAGAAACCGACCAATCATTACGTATTAACCGGCAGGGGGCTTTTCAATGTCAGAAAATTTGATGAAGCTATCGCAACTTATCAGGAAGGCCTTCACTATGCTGAGAGTCCTGAACACTTTGGGGAACTCTTCCGTGAACTAGGAACGGCATATTATTATAAGGGCTATCAGCTTCANGCTGATGGCCTGGCAAAATATGACCTGAAGCTTGTCAATAATTCAATCGAATCCTACCTCCAGGCTGAGAAATTCACCAGTGGCCCCTATTTGTATGGAAACATGGGATGGGGTTTTTACCTACTCGAAGATTTTGAGAAATCCGTCGAATACAGTGAACGGGCATTGGTTTTGGATCCCACTCTGGTTTATGTTCGAATGAATCTGGGGATTTCCTACCTGCACATGGATGAATACAGCAAAGCTTTTCTTGCATACCAAAGCATCAGGTCGTTTGAACCAGAGTTTGAAGAATATGACGGAGGCATCCGGGATTTGAAAGAACTCAAAATCAAGTATCCCTCAGGTTATCCATTCACTGATTTTATCCTCGGGTTCATCCTGATGGAGCAGGGCCGGTTTCATGATTCTAGGAACGCACTGTTGTCTTTTGTNAACAGTTCATTTGATGGAAGTTCTTGGAAATTAAAAGCACAGGAAATGATCCGGATGATGGCTGGGGGTTAGCCACCAGAAAAAATCATGCTTTTCAGTCGTGGAGGTTATCCNGACTTGCAAGATAGGCTTCCCACTCGTCCAGCATCATATTTTTCTTCAAGTTGTTGCAAGGTTTGCAAGAGGGCACCAGATTCTTTCTTTCACTCTTACCTCCTCGTGAAATTGGAATTCGGTGATCCATACTCAACTGACGAGCAGGAACAGTATTTCCACAGTAATGACAGCGATTTCTTGCCCTAAGGTTTTTCCACCACTGGCTCTGACGGATCTGTCTTGCTTTCTCTTTTTCTCGACGCAGATGCTNCGGATCTGAAAAAAACCACTCACTTTCTTTCAATTTTTATTTTCCTTGGGCCTCCAGTTTGGCGCACTTTCCTCAAAATCCCTTGGAGTTCTTGTCAGCCGCCTTCTTCCAGTTCCATCAATGAAGATCACATAGAGTTTGCTGACGCCAGTGGAATTCGCGGCAAAAACGATCTGTTTCCCATCCGGAGACCAACTGGGCTGCTCAGAATTATAACGGCCTCGGGTCAAACCTCTTTCCTCGCCGGTNAAGGGATCCAGNATATGGATCTGAGCGTTGCCCCTCACAAGACGTGTGAACGCAATCATGGTCCCGTCAGGGGACCAGACTGGGTCACTACTAGCGCCAGATCGAGTCAATTGGAATTCAACCCGGGTTCCCAGTTGCCGATAAAAAATTTGCTCCTTACCAGTCCGATCTGAGACAAAAACAAGTTGCTGATCATCCGGAGACAATGAGGGTGCGGTGTCAATCGCCGGGTGTTCCGTCAGCCTTCTTTCTTTCCGTCGGTTCATGTCGAATTCATAAAGGTCATTGTTGCCCCTACGACTGAGTGTAACGATCAGGCGGGTGCCATCTGAAAACCATGTTCCTCCACTCACATTAAGGAAATTCATATTGGATGCGTTCACACGATTATCCGAGGTAANCAGGATGATGGGCTTACCTTTAAGTTTGTTAAGAATGATTGCCGTCCCCCTGCGGCTCAGACGTGTGTAGAGGATGGATTTACCGTCAGGGCTCCAGCGTGGAAGGAGGCTTATGGAAGGATTCCTCGAAATCGCTCCAAGCCTGTTGCCATGGGTGTTGACCCTGGCAATGATTTTTCTGCGTTTTGGCTGTTTCAAGGTAAATGCGATACTGCTCCCCAGAATCCCTGGAATGCCTGTCAGTTGCTCTGTCAGCTCATTGATCATCACCATCAACTTACCTTCCCGAAAATTGTTCCTCTTGAGCTGGAGCGCAAGAGGAAACAGTGGTATCCCCTCGACATCTGCAACCGTAAGNATCAACTGTTGGTTCTGGACACCAAGCAGAATTTTCATGTCAAGCCGGCTTTCCTCCCCCAGACGGCATGAAGCATAACGAGAACCCAGGACTTTAAAAGAGCCGCTCCAGCATAAGTTCCGGTCAATGATTCTTTCCCAACGTGGTGCTTCAGGATGTTCTGCAAAAGCTGGTTGTGCTTCAAGTGCAACCGAAAATCGAGTGAATCCCAAACCACTGATGACGATCTCCTCACTAGAATAAGTTTGCGCCAAAAGCTTTCCTTCAGGAACTACCGCAAACATCAATGAGAAGCAGCCCATAAGGAAAAGCCGGCCTAGTCCCAGGATCGTTGAAATTATTTTTTGTTTCAGCATTTATTGAAGTTGCGGGATGATTTTGATAGGGACTATATAGGGAGGGTTTTCCGCCAATGCTTCTGGCAGAGGATTCAAATTGACGTTTCGGACTGCCAGNTGAGCCGCCTGGTTGAATGCATTAGAAGGACTGGCTTCCAGGATCTTGTAACGAATGATTTTTCCNGAAACCCCNATCTCCANNTCAATCCGCACATAAAGCCCNGGATCANACATCGCAAGCTTGGGTTGGACCATNGTCNGAATNTGCTGGTTGNATTCNTGTTCTGCCTGACGNATTTTTTTGCTGAGNTGCAGTTTNCGGTTGAATTCGATTTCTGACGGAACTTCGGGTTCTGATACTTCTTTTAATTCCAGCATCGGGACAAATGGTTTGGATTCAGCTTCCGGAACTAGCATCGGTTCACTGGTCCTAATTTGAGGGTTTTCCAACGGTTCGGGCTTGAGTATCGGAGTTGCCTGTATTTTTTGCTCTAGCATTGGAATCTTTGCTTCCGGTTCAGGCAAAGGGGTCTTCAGAATGGGCTGGGTTAAGCTTGTGGGCAAAGAATCAGGTTCCAGAAGAGGAGCTTCAGGAAGAATTGGAGCCTCACCTGTAGGAGATTTCAGTTCAATTTGTGGCAGTTGAGATGCCTTCAGCTCAGGTTCAGGAAGAGGAATCAGAGCTTGTTGAGGCATGTCCTTTTTCAGGGAAGGACTTTGCAAACGTGGACGAGTTATTGATATTTCAGGCTTTTTCGGTATTTTGGGTTGCGCCTTCATCACCTGGGATGGAATTTCGATTTTCTTCAAAACCGGCTTTGACAGTTTCAGTTTTGGAACCGCCAACTTTCCAACCTCCGGCATACTCATTTGTTTTAATTCCAGCTCTTTTTGGCTGGGCTTCAGCATAGTTTTTTTGGAAGTGATCTCTGAGGGCGGTATAGGCTTTTTTTTTATAAAAGGGATTTTTTTCGGAAGCTCGACTGGTGAAACCAAGGCCTTATTTCCAGGCCCTTTTAGGACTTCTAAATCAGGTTTTTTCGGAGATGGCAACCTCAGTTTCTGCTTTTCCGGCTTCTTGGCCAAAGGTTCCAGTTTCAATTCCTTTTTGGGAACCACGATTGGTTTTGGCGAGGCTATAGCACCTGACTGGATTTTCGGAAGCTTTTTTTTCAGTTTTGGAGGTTTGTTTTTAGAAATCGAAGGTTTCTTCAATTTTGGCTGTGCACTCTCTTTTGTAGATTTCAGCACCGGTTTTTTAGTTTCAGGAACAGGCTCGATCGGTTTTAGGGTAAGGTTTTTTTTTGAAGGTTTATTCTTCAAGACCGGTTTTTTTATGGGTTCCGGTTTTTTTATGGGTTCCGGTTTTTTTATGGGTTCCGGTTTTTTTATGGGTTCCGGTTTTTTCTTCGTAAATTCATAACGAATATTGACTCTGGCCTTAATTGGCACATCTTCATTATCCAGCATATCCATGCTGCTGCTGATAACTATCATTAGTACCAAATGTACGGCTATAGATAAGCCTAGAACCCATTCAAATCGCATGGTTTTCACGGGTGAATATCATCTTTTCCGCTTCTTTTAGCATGTTAGAAAAATAGCATGACTGAAGAGAAAATGATGGTATATTCCTCATTTTTGCAAAAAAAGAGTACTTTTCTTGGATCTAGCCTTGACTTCTATGGTTAATAATTATAGTGGTACCAGGGTCTCGCGAGGCATAAGCTATGCTTGACGACTTCACCCGGTGTCGCTGGAATGCGATCCGAGGTTTGTCTTAAACCAGGGAAGGTTTGATCAATATGACAACCTCTCCTATATAATTTAACCTGATTTTGGATAAGCTATGACCAAATCGGAACTTGTTGATGCAATTGCTGACGGAGCTGGACTGACTAAAGCAGATTCAGAACGTGCCCTAAAAGCGTGTACTGGAGCTATTGAAGGTGCTCTCAAAAAAGGGGACGCAGTATCTCTTATTGGTTTTGGTACATTTTCAGTTGTGCAACGTGCAGCACGTACAGGAAGAAACCCAAGGGAACCTGGTAAAATACTTCAGATTCCTGCTTCCAAAGCGGTCAAGTTCAAAGCAGGCAGCAAGCTAAAGCAAGCTGTCAATTGATCTGATTCTTTAGCGGCACTTAGGTGCCGCTTTATTTCACTTCAATCATGCCTGATCCCGTCTGATCCCAACAATCATAGAAAACAAGGGCATTCAGCTCTTGTAGCCAGTTCATTCTACTCAAGCATTCGTATTTTCATAATTCAGGTTCTTTATCCTGTGTAACATCAGATTCCATTATCTGATCTGGGCAATTTGGGTTCAACATTACGTCAAGTTGAGGCTCAGTCCCGGTTTTGTAATGTTCCTCACGGATTTCTTCCTGTAGGTCACAGGGTCCAGCTCTCCTTCCACTTTGATGAATTTTGACCGAGACTATTCCAGGAGGTTGAGGAAATTGTTGCGTTGGTAAATTTGCCTCTGCATTTTTCATGAACTCGACCCAGATTGGTGCCGCAGCCCTGGAACCGGATTCATGAAGACCCATACTTCTTGGCTGGTCAAATCCAACATAGACTCCTGTCAGTAGTTGTGGAATGAAACCGATATACCAAGCATCAAGGTTGTCATTCGTCGTTCCTGTTTTTCCTGCTGAAGGCCTGCCAAGAGCTCTGGCACGCCAACCGGTTCCTCGTCTGACAACATCCTGAAGCACGTCGCTGATCAGAAAAGCAGTTTCCGGTGAGATGATGTTAGTAGCTTGAGTCTGACTGGATTTCAGAGAATTTCCAGACTGGTCTGATACTTCAAGTACATAGATGGGTTCTGTTCTATTCCCTTGGTTGGCAAAAATAGCAAAGACATTCACCATTTCCTGAAGAGTTGCTGAAAAAGATCCCAAGGCGATGGTCAGGTTTTGTCGCATTTGTGAGGAAACACCCAGTTTTCTGCTGTATTCAATAACACGTTTCGGCCCCAGGTCTTCAATAAGGCCAATGGTGGCTAGATTGAGGCTTTTGACTAGGGCAGTCCTGAGGCTGACGTTACCCATCAATTTGTCTCCGTAATTTTTTGGGAGCCAGATTTCATCCTCACCAAGTTTGATCTGTCCGGTTCTGAAAGCTCTTGGGCTATCAACAAGGATGCTGCTCAGGGTATAACCTGCATCCAATGCCGAGGCATAAACTATCGGTTTAAACGCAGAACCAGGCTGTCTTTTTGCCTGGATGGCGCGGTTGAATTCACTGTCCTTATATTCGTAGCCTCCTATCATGGTAAGCACCTGTCCGGTATTGGGCTGCATGCTTAACACAGCTCCATTGACCAACGGTTCCTGATAAAGGTTCAGCCTGAATTTTTGACTTTTAGGGTTGTAATCCAAAAGTTGCACTGGAATGACGTCTCCAGGTTTTAAAGCTTCTTCAAGCGCCTTGAAGGGAATCGGGTATTCTTTACCACTCATAGCGTTCTGCCATGTCTTTAGCCGATTCCAGTTGAGAGTTCCTGAGGCCCCACCAAGTTCAATTGATACAACCTCACCTTTGATGGATTGAATCACTCCTTTAACGTTGTTGCCCAACACGAGACGATTCATAGAGGTTATTTTTTTGACCTCTTCTGTTAACGGAGCACCTGTTTCTGACAATTCCAATTCTTCAAGGGGCCCACGAAAGCCCTGGCGCTTCGTCAGTTCCAATATCCCCTTTTTCAGAGCCTCATGGGCAAACATCTGGTAATCAAGATCCATTGCCATTTTAACTCTGAGTCCTCCCCGGTAGAGGGTGTCCATTCCGTAGCTTTTCAGCAAATCACGACGGACGTGTTCCACATAATGAGCAGTTCCTTCAGAGGCAAAATCATCGATATTGATCAGTTTAATTTCTTCTTTTTTTGCGGCATCGTATTCTTCAATAGTAATGAAATGCTCATCACGCATTCGTTTCAAAACTCTGTCTCGTTGAATTAGGGCTAGATCTGGATTGGTGTTTGGTGCATATCGTGATGGAGCAGGAAGAAGTCCGATCAACATCGCACTCTGCCCCAAGGTCAGTTCATTCGAGTGCTTGCCGAAATAACCCTGCGCGGATGCCTCCACACCCTCAGCATTTCCAAGAAATACTTTATTTAGGTAAAGTTCTAAAATTTCGGTCTTGCTGAATTGAAGTTCCATCCGAAACGCAAGAAGGATTTCCCTCAATTTTCGAATCAACTGTTTTTCTTTGGTCAATAAAAACTCTCTGGCAGTCTGTTGAGTCAAAGTACTAGCACCTTGAACAAATCCTCCTGCCTCAACATTAACCAAAAATGCCTTTAACATTCTGAAAGGGTCAATGCCGATATGGGAAAAAAACCGTGTGTCTTCACTGGCAATCAATGCCTGGATGAGGTGAGTAGGAAAACGCTCATAGGCAACTGGAATTCTGCGTTGTATGTAGAATTCTTCAATCTGATTGCCTTCACGATCGTATAGCACTGTCGGGAGGATTTCATTGCGTTTGTGCAGTTCTGCTTCGATATTCTTCGGCAGTGATTTGCTCAATTCGTAGAGGAAAATTCCCAGCCCGGCTGCTGAAAAAAAGAAAAGGGAAAAGAACATCCAAAACAACCAGCGAAACATTAAAAGCATTGTTTTCATGCTTTTTTTCCTATCTCTACAGTATGCTTATGAAATCTCATGATTGATGTGCTATTCCTGAATATCCCTGAACCTGAAAAATTTATGTTATTTCCCCTTCAGTAGAACTACGATGCAATTGGAAGGCATTCTTGGTTAATGCCAATACTTCATCACGGATATCTTCTGAAATGAGATTTGTGTCAAAATCAGAAAGCATTTCTTCGTAAGTGCTAAAAAGTGAGGCCTGATAGGTTTGAACCAGCAGTTGTTTCAAGATTCTTGCATCTTCTGCTTTGAGATCTCCAAGAGACGAAGGTTTTGTATGATCCCCTTGGTTCTCACCTTGAAAAACATCAGAAGACGTATAGTATATTTGAACCACTTGGCATCGGCATCCAACTGTATGAGGTAGTTCTGGAGGAGTTTTTTCCTTGAATTGTTGACCGAATTTTTGCCCGTCCTCTTTGAGACAGACTAACGGTGTCTCTGAATCGAGAAAAGTCTGAACCTCAAAAGCCTCAAGGGTTGTAATCACCGGTTCGACATTCGGATGCCTCACAAAAAGCTGTTTCTTTTTTTTATAAATCCAGTAAACAAGGATCAGTCCAAACAATGCAATGAAAAGCTTTAACATCAATTTTCAATGGGTGATAGTGATTCAGGATAGATCAGAAACCAATGGTCTGTACAACTTGGTGGGTTTATAAAAAACATCACAAGAGGCTGATATTTCAAATTAAAATGAATTGTCACAGGACTCTTTTTGAGTCTATTCGGGGGAACATGATGAAACTTTCGAGCTTTTTCCACAATCAGTTCTTGTTTGTTTTGATTTTTGGTTTCTCTCTCTCCGTAACAGCTCAGGAGAAAGAAACTCCAACAAGTTGCAGAGATCTAACCAGTCCAAAAAATCAAAATGAGGTTAATGAACTCCTCACCTGCATCCGTAAAATCAACCAGGAAAGAAATTCTCAGAAGGATCTCCTCAAAATCCAAAACAAATTTACCAGTTCCGAGCAACTGTCGGGCCAGATCAACTCGTCCAGCTCAGCATCTGGGATCAAAAAAACCACTCCCATGAAACAATCTGGAAAATATCCCGGATCCGTTGCCCTATCGAACCAAATCCAAAGTAGTTTTCCAGGAGCTGGAATGAAAAAACTATATTCGTCTGGTCTTGGAAACAATAAAAAAGGGGAAACCGGTATCTATCCCGGCTCGGTTGAATTGACCCAGAAAATTCAAACACGAAATCCCTCAACCGGAAAAAAAGTTTCAGCAACTTCCTTGATCGAGAATAATCCTGAATTAAGCGGTCCCAAGAGTTTTTCAGAATCGAAACAGTTGGCTGAGAGAATCAAATCAAGACTTGATTAAACCACCCGAAAGAATCGTATTTTGATATATGTTTATCTCTGTGAAATGTTTTTCCCAGGTCTACTGCTTTTGAAAAATCTCTTCTCAATTCTGCCAAAATGCCCGTCCCTTTAAAGCTGGTGATTGAGTTTGTTTTTTTTAGCCCTTTTTTCTTTTTGTTGTTGTTTTTTTTGTTTGGTCTGTATTCATTGAGAAATAATTCAAACAAATTCAAAAAACCGAAAAAATCTTTATTCCTCTTAAAAAGCCTTACGGGGCTTTGGATTCTACTCCTCATTACAAGTAATGTTTTGTTTTTCCATGCTGTCGATTTACCTCTGAAACTTCTGACACCAAAAAGCATCAAACAGAATGCTGACGCAATCGTTGTTGCCAGCGCAGGTGTTCTTGAATCGGGTGCACCTACAGATGCTTCAACCAGAAGAGCTCATGCTGCAGCAGAACTTTTTTTGGAGAAGTGGGCGCCGTTGGTAATCGTTACCGGAGGGATCACTGATCCTTATCTTCCTCCTTCCAGTATCAAAGGGATCCCAATCATTCTTCAGGGAATGGGAGTACCGCATGAAAAAATCATCATTGAAAATCGGTCTTCGGACACCTTTCAAAACGGCATTGAAACCAAAAAAATTCTGGATCAGAAAGGCTTGGAGAGTATTTTACTGGTATCACATGACTACCATTTGTTCCGCCTAACATCGGTCTTTCAAAAACTTGGGATACATGTTTTTCCCTATTATGCAAATAGAAGGGAGTTGGAATCATCAACCCCATGGTGGAAAATTTTTGACTGGGAAAATTTCAATCGTTTGCGAACGATCGCGCACGAATACATAGGGTTGATCAATTATAAATTGAGTGGAAAAATTTAATCTGGAATAGAAAGCTTTCATGCCCAAACGTACCGACATTGAATCGATACTTTTGATCGGTTCAGGTCCGATCGTGATCGGCCAGGCCTGTGAATTCGACTACAGTGGGACCCAAGCCTGCAAAGCCCTCAAGGAAGAGGGATACCGGGTCATCCTGGTCAACAGCAACCCTGCCACGATCATGACCGATCCTGGTCTTGTAGATGCGACTTACATTGAACCTATCACCCTCAACACCCTAAGTCGTATCATTGCTCAGGAAAAACCTGATGCTCTCTTGCCAACCATGGGAGGGCAAACGGCACTAAATCTTGCCGTGAATCTTTCTGAAGAAGGGGTGCTTGAGGATCATAGTGTGGAATTGATCGGGGCTTCTCTGGATTCCATCCAAATGGCCGAAAACCGTGAATCTTTCAGAAAAGCGATGAAGCGAATCGGGATTTCGATGCCCGAAAGTTTCATCGTTCATTCGGTAGAAGAAGGGATGACTTGGTCCAGATCAAGATCCTTCCCGCTGATCATTAGACCTTCTTTCACGCTTGGTGGCGCAGGGGGAGGAATTGCAAGAAAACCTGAAGAACTCGGAAGCATGATTGAGAAAGGTCTGGAAGCTTCTCCATTTCGTGAGGTACTCCTGGAACAGTCCGTACTGGGCTGGAAGGAATTTGAAATGGAGGTCATGCGTGATTCCAAAGACAACACAGTGATTGTCTGCTCCATTGAGAATCTGGATCCGATGGGTGTCCATACAGGAGACAGCATTACCATTGCACCTGCATTGACTTTAACGGACATAGAATATCAGGAACTAAGAGACAAATCACTACAGGTCATGCGTGAAATCGGAGTCAATTCCGGAGGCTCGAATGTTCAATTTGCCCTCAATCCCAAAGACGGCGAGATCCTGGTCATTGAAATGAATCCCCGGGTTTCAAGAAGCTCTGCTTTGGCTTCGAAAGCCACTGGATTTCCAATTGCCAAGATCGCAGCAAAACTGGCTGTTGGTTACTCTCTGGATGAAATCCCCAATGATATTACTCAAAAAACCCCTTCCTGCTTTGAACCCTCAATTGATTACATTGTTACAAAAATTCCGCGCTTCACTTTCGAGAAATTCCCACTTTCCAAAGACAAGCTAGGAACACAAATGCAGTCGGTTGGAGAAGCCATGGCCATCGGCAGGACCTTTTGTGAATCCCTTCAAAAAGCTATCCGTTCTTTGGAACTGGGTTTCTGCGGACTGGATCTTCCTCTAATCCAAGAAGAAAATGGGGTGCCCAAAGACAATTCAATAACTCTTGATCAACAACCAACATCAGACCCATCTTTGGAGAAAGTGGATATTGGATTTTCTACACCTTCTTTCTCGGATGAAACTCTTCACCAGAAACTTGAGGAACCGAACAGTCAAAGGATTTGGTACCTGGCAGAAGCGATGCGGAGGGGTTGGCCGAATGATGTATTGCAGCAGATCACTAAAATCGACCCCTGGTTCCTGGACCAAATCAAAGGCCTTGTGGAGGAGGAAGAAAAAATCCGGATCTCTGATTTGGATTCCCTCACTCCGCCAGTTCTCAAAAACTGGAAGCAAATGGGCTTTTCCGATCAAAAGCTTTCTGAACTTCTCGATTGTTCCGAAAAACAAATTGCCCGAATACGCAGAGAGTGGAGCATTCTCCCGGTATTTAAACAGATCGATACCTGCGCCGCAGAATTTCCTTCGGAAACTCCCTATTATTATTCAACTTATGCTGAAGAGAACGAATCCCTTACCACCGAACATCCAAAAGTCCTGATCATCGGTTCAGGACCCAACCGAATCGGTCAGGGAATCGAATTCGATTATTGCTGTGTCCATGCCGTGATGGCTGCGAAAGAAACTGGTTATGAAGCCATCATGCTCAACTGTAATCCAGAAACCGTAAGTACGGATTACGATATTTCCGATCGCCTCTATTTTGAGCCGGTGACCTTTGAAGATGTCATGCACGTCATCGAACTGGAAAGACCCATCGGAGTGATCGTCCAGCTTGGGGGGCAGACTCCCCTAAAACTCGCAAAACAACTTACTGAGGCTGGTATCACGCTGCTTGGAACTCCCTACCGAAGTATCGACATTGCTGAAAACAGAGAATCTTTTGCAAATTTGCTGAAAGAACTTGGCCTGCTCCAACCCCGGAACGGGCTTGCAAGCAGTCAACCTGAAGCCCTTGAAATCAGCAGGAAGCTAGGCTTTCCGCTCCTGGTCAGGCCATCTTATGTCTTGGGAGGAAGAGCCATGATGATTGCAGAGACGGAAGAAGAGCTTGAACAGTTTTTTGATGAAGCGTTGAGGGTTTCCCCTGATCACCCTGTACTCATTGATGAGTTTATTGAAGATGCGGTTGAAGTTGATGTCGATCTGTTATGTGATGGAGAAACATCGGAGATCGGAGGAATTCTGGAACACATTGAGTCGGCTGGTGTTCATTCAGGCGACAGCGCATGCGTCTTCCCTCCTCATTCGCTTTCTGAAAAGATTCTTCTTGAATTGGAACGTCAGGCAAGACTTCTCGCCAAGACCCTCAAAGTCAAAGGTTTGATGAACATCCAGTTTGCGGTGAGAGGGACAGAAATTTTCATCATCGAAGCCAATCCCAGGGCTTCCAGAACAGTCCCGTTTGTCAGCAAATCGATTGGACATCCGCTGGCAAAATACGCCACCCGCTTGATGCTGGGAGAAAAACTGAGTGATTTAAATTACAAATATCAGCCTCCTGATTTCTTCTCGATCAAGGAAACCGTGTTCCCGTTTCTCCGTTTTGCCGGATCAGACACGGAATTGGGTCCGGAAATGAAATCTACAGGTGAAGTGATGGGGCGGGGCGATAGTGTGGAAGAGGCCTATATGAAAGCCCAAATCGCAGCACTTAATTCAGACCTTAAACAGTCCAATGTCTTTATCGGGGTTCAGGATAAGGACAAAACGGCGATCATCGAGGTCGCCAGGAAATTCGAATCTGCAGGATTCTCCATCTTGGCCACACCCGGAACCTATCAAATCCTGGAAGCAAACGGAATCACCGATCTTCAGCAAACAAGCATGAACATTGAAGATCCCGGGAATGTGCATGTCCACATCAGAACCGGAAGGGTGAGCCTCGTCATCAACACGACCCGTCCCAGAAAAAGAATCATCGACACCCATCATATCCGCAGAATGACTCTGATGTACAACATCCCATACTGCACCACAGTCCAGGCCGCGAAACAAATGGCAGAATCGATCCAATTCTTTTCGGGAAGAAGCGAGTTTTCTTACCGGCCTTTACCCGCATAATGGAGGTTTTCAGGTTGGAAACTCACCCTAAGGTTAAGAGTTTTAGACCTCGGTCTTCTGCTGAAGGTATTTTCTATTGAGTAGAAGCTTTTGATGCTGGAAATCCTCCTCAGAAACTTTACCCAGCAGGTATTCATCCTCTAATTCTGAAAGTGCTGCTAACAGGGATTCCTGTTCATTGAAGAGCTTTTCTTTGGAAATTGCTGCGTCCACTTCAGGAAGATGATAAAAACGCAGTCTTTCAAAAAAAAGGGGATAGCCCACGAAAAAAACACATAACACAATCAATACAATGGTACATATGATGATCAAAATGTCCCCTCTTCGGTTAAAAGCGATGGTTGGCCTAAGGAACTGGCAGGTGTTAAAAAGGATTCAATGAATGGTTGGACTGTTTCGTCATTCATCAACTCATTGAATCTTTCTGCCTCGTCTCGGATTAGCCAGTATCCAACCAGACATTCAAAACCTGTAGATTTTCGATACTCTTCTACAGTGGCAGATTTAGGAACATTATTTGGGCGGGTATTCTTTCCTTTGGTGTATACTTTTTTTTCCTCTTCCGTTAACAGGGGTAGAAGAAGTTCAATCAGCTTGGACTGGGATTGACAACGTACCAACTGGACGGTCTTCCGATGAACCTGATTGGGATTGCTGTAACGATGGGTGACGAGTTTCCTGCACCAAAGTTCATAGCAGGCATCACCTAAGTAAGAGAGGGTGAAAGTCGAAGTTGCTTGATGATGTTTTGAAATATTTTCTTCAGAGCTTGGTTTAAACAAATCGTTATCAATTCCTGTATTCTTTAGAAGATCACCAATTGCTGTCTTCCTGACATACGATCTGATTGCTGCGAATCCTAAAAACCCCGTCATGCACCACCCTTTTGTCTATACTATGACCATCTTTTTCTTTCCACGGGACCCCAAAACTTCCATCGGATCGAAGCACAATTTGAACTCCGGGTTTTGCATAATAGGTTTCATTTCCTGTATCAATTCGGGGAGCTTTGAATTTGCGGTTTCCCGAAATTTTGGTCTGGGGTGTTTTTTTGAGTAAAACAGCTCGATTTTTATCTTCTCCAATTGACTCCGATTCAAGTTGAAACTGACCAGAAAGTTTATGGGCCAGTCTTCTTTTATAGGAATTCATTGGCTCAAGATCGAGTTGCTCTTTACTCGATTCAATAAAACTAATGAAAACCGTTTCAAGTTCTTTGAGAAACAGTTCATCATCACTGTTTAATTCCATATCATCTATCATAAATTACTCAAAAATAGAGAGACCTCAGAGGCGTTATAAGGTCTTAGTGCTGGGGGAAATTAGGGACTTCAAAAGGCTGTTCAGTAAGATTTCCTTTCTGCTGTGTAACAAGAGGTTCTTCTTCTGAAAGTTTGGTTTCATTGTTGTTTTCCTCTACTGGATCACTCACAGAAACGGGCATGCGTTCCAAAGCTTGCCCCAGGACCATGTCTACTTTTTCAACTGCGAGGATCTGGAGTTCGTTCTTTATTTCATCCGGAATTTCAGTCAAATCTTTTTCATTTTTTGCTGGAATGAGTACTGTTTTCATCATTCCCCTCTTGGCAGCCAGGAGTTTTTCTTTCAACCCTCCGATTGGCAAAACCTTTCCACGCAAGGTCACTTCCCCAGTCATCGCTACCTCTCGGAGCACGGGGATTCCAGTGAAGGCACTGACCAAGGATGTTGTAATCGTGACTCCTGCGGACGGTCCATCTTTTGGGACTGCACCTTCCGGGACATGGACATGAATGTCCGTTTCCTTAAAAACCGAGGAATAGATCCCCAGACGGTTGGCATTGGTCCTCACATAACTCAAGGCGGCATGCGCCGATTCCTTCATCACCTCACCCAGTTTCCCAGTCAGTTGAATTCGCCCAGTTCCCTTCATTACGGTCACTTCGGTGGTCAACAGTTCACCTCCCGCCTGAGTCCATGCGAGCCCGGAAGTGATACCGATTTCATTCTTCTCTTCAACTTTACCGTGTTTATATTTTGGAACCCCGAGAAATTCCCGGACACGTTTAAGATTAACAGATAATTTTTTCTGATGTTCATCAATCACCAGTTTTGTTGCGACTTTTCTGCAGATTTTTCCGACCTCCCTTTCCAAATTTCGGACTCCGGCTTCACGGGTGTACTGCTGGATGATGGTGTCGATAGATTTGTTCTGAAAACTGATTTGACTTGGAGATAACCCATTTTCTTCAATCTGCTTTGGAAGAAGGTGTTTTTTCAAAATATGGACTTTTTCCAATTCGGTGTATCCCGAAAGATTGATGACTTCCATCCGGTCCTGTAGGGCAGGAGGAATATCCTGTGCCACATTGGCGGTGCAGAAAAAAAGAACATCCGAAAGATCGAATTCAACCTCAAGATAATGATCCATAAAGGTGTGATTCTGCTCCGGATCAAGAACCTCTAGTAGAGCTGATGAAGGATCCCCCATCACACCCCGTGTCATTTTGTCCACTTCATCGAGAAGAAGCAGCGGATTTTTTGATTTTACCTTGCGCAACGATTGGATGATTTTCCCAGGCATTGCCCCCACATAAGTTCTTCGATGACCCCTTATTTCTGCCTCATCCCTCACACCCCCAAGACTCATCCTGGCAAAATTTCTCCCTAAAGCATCCGCCACGGAACGGGCCAGCGAAGTTTTCCCAACTCCTGGAGGACCGACAAGGCAAATGATGGGGCCCTTGAGGGATCCGACCTTTTGAGCGACTGCAAGGTATTCGATGATCCGTTCTTTGATTTTATCCAGTCCATAATGCCCCTGGTTTAAAATTTTTTCAGCGGCATCCAGATCAAATCGATCCTCGGTTTTGTGGCCCCAAGGCATGTCAAGTAGCCAGTCCACATAGTTTCGCACCACGTTCGCTTCTGCGGACATGGGCGGCATCATCTTCAGTTTTTTTAATTCTTTTTCAGCAACCTCTTGAGCTTCCTCGGAAAGTGGAGTCTCTTCCAAACGTTTTTCGTACTCCTCCTGATCCGCTTTGCCATCTTCCCCTTGACCAAGTTCTTTGTGGATGGCCTTGATCTGCTCATTCAGATAATATTCTTTCTGGGTTTTACCAATTTGCCCCTGTACCCTTTCCTTGAGCTTTCGTTCGACTTTCTTGAATTCACTTTCCTCAAGCATTCGCTCATAAACAATTTCCAACCTACGGCGTGGATCCGTGATTTCAAGAAGAGTTTGTTTTTTCTCCAGATCCATGTTCAGCAGAGGAGCAATTCGGTCTGCCAAACGGTGGGGTGCTTCACTGTCGATCGCGAGTTTCTCTATGCCTTCCGTGTGACGCTTAACTTCCTTAAGGTAGCGTTTGAACTCGTTTCTTACATTTTTACTCAGCGCAACAATTTCAGGATCTTCATCTTCCCTTTCAAGAACTGGAGAAATCATGGCCGAATAGAATGGTTCCGTCAGACGAACCTGGAGGAGTCTTGCACGACTCTGCGCCTCAAATAGGGCTTTGATGGTACCGTTATGAAGACGCATGATTTGGAGGACTCTTCCTACGGTTCCAACTCGGAAGAGGTTTTTTTCTTCAGGTTCTTCTACCAGAGGATCTTCCTGAGCAACAACAAAAATCTTCCGATCTTTGGAAAGAGCTTCTTCAAGTGCAGCAATCGAGAGAGGTCTTCCGATAAAAAAGGGTGCGGTCATGTGCGGGAAAACGACAATGTCCCGCATTGGAAGCATCGGTAGACGTATTTTTTTCGAGGAATTTGATATCGGATCAGACATTAAAAATTACTCGGTATTTTCAATCCTTAGATTCAAACAATGATATTCAAAATATCTGTTTGGTCTCCAAACCGCAAGTTGACCACTGGCCATTTGTTCCAAGAAATCAGAAAATTAAATTGGTTTCGCACTGGCCTGAATTTCAAAACATCTCTTCTCACCTTCCGTGTACTCCCGAACGGTGTCGAATTCGGTATGGTAACGCTGATTTCCCAGTAGACTCCGAAGGTGGTACAAGGCTGCCTTTTTCGCAGAATCCTTCGCCTTTCCAGGATTCATGGAGCAGGCACTTCCTGTAACCGTAGCATTAAGCCCTCCTCCGTCTCGCGCCTGGTATTGTGGATTGAAGGAATCTTTGAATTTACTTGATGCTGATCCACATGAGATCATCATAAAAACAACCAATAAAAACCAATAAAATTTCATAATTGAATCACTTTAGTGTCAAATTATGCTTTTGGTGAAAGAATTTACAATCCTTACGTTTCCTTTATTACTTCAGCTCAATATTTCCTTAGCGGTTCTTGACATGCCTGAAAGGGTCGCCCAAACTGATTCACCAATGTTATTTCTGGACATGTATAAACTTTTCATTTTTTCGATGCATTCAATAACTTGATCAATCTCCTTGGTAATACAAGAGCCATACTAAAAGGTATCAAGAATCCTGTCAAAAGATCTCATAAGGTTTGCCTGATTAGGATTTGGAGATTCAGATCCTCACCCACGACCTTGAACTCAAAAGTGTAATCGATATGCAGATCAGCCAATCAAAAAAACTTTTTTCACGAGCACAAGCGGTCATGCCTGGCGGAGTGAACAGTCCAGTGCGGGCATTCAAATCCGTTCAATCTGATCCATTGTTCATCAGTCATGCCAAAGGATCCCGACTTTACGATGAGGATGGTAATTCATTCATTGATTACATTGGATCCTGGGGGCCCATGATCCTGGGACATGCTGATCCTCGCATCACGTCTGAAATTGAAAAAGCGGTACAGAAGGGCACTTCCTTTGGAGCTCCCACAGAAGGGGAGATCGAACTGACTGAGATGATTTGCGATGCTGTACCAAGTGTAGAAATGGTTCGTCTAGTTAATTCCGGGACGGAAGCTGCTATGGGTGCATTGAGGGTGGCCCGAGGTTACACTGGACGAGACAAAATCGTCAAATTCGAAGGATGTTATCACGGAAGTGTTGACGCGCTTTTGGTCAAAGCCGGATCGGGAGCAACCACCTTGGGGATTCCGGATTCACCTGGTGTTCCAAGATCCTTCACCGAACACACACTTTCTGCTCCGTTCAATGACCTTGATGCCGTTATCGAACTGACGGGAGACTACCCTGATGAGATCGCAGCGATCGTCCTTGAGCCGGTTGCAGGCAATATGGGGATGATTCCCCCTGAGCATGGATTCCTTCAGGGGCTCAGAGAACTTTGTGACCGTGAGGGTATCCTTCTAGTATTCGACGAAGTGATGACGGGCTTTCGTGTAAATTTCTCGGGAGCCCAATCGCTGTTCCAGATCATGCCGGACCTGAGTATCTTTGGCAAAGTCATCGGAGGGGGCCTTCCTGTAGGAGCCTACGGAGGCCGTCAAGAAATCATGCTCCAGGTGGCGCCAGCCGGACCTGTCTATCAAGCGGGAACCCTTTCAGGCAACCCGATTGCCGTAGCTGCCGGCAAAGCAATGCTTAGGATCTTAAAAGAAGAAGACCCTTATGCTGATTTGGGTCGCAAAACGGCAAGACTGAATGAGGCTTTGAGCGAAGCTGCAAAGAAAAAGGGAATTCCCATACAAATCTGCTCCATGGGAGGTATGTTTGGATTTTTCTTTTCAGAAAATAAGGTGAGGAACTATGAAGACGCTCTGAACTGCAACCGTGATCATTTCATCACCTTTTTTCGGGAGGCCCTGAGCCGGGGGATCTACCTTGCACCTTCACCCTTCGAATCATTATTTCTTTCCACAAGTCATACTGAAGAGGATCTTGATCAAACCGCTGAAACGTTTCGTCAAGGGCTAGCGGCCATTTAAACACGAGTTGCTACTATTAGTATTAATTGGAGAAACGCACCAAAAAAAAGATTTTATTTATTTTTTGATATTCCCGGGTTTCTCACTAGGATGCGTGATTTCACTGATGCGTACGCCGAATCTTTCGTTCACCACCACCACTTCTCCCCTTGCGATCAATTGATCTCCAATCAGTACCTCCACAGATTCACCTGCAATTTTATCGAATTCCACTACCGTGTCTTTCTTCCAGGTCATGACGGTTTTCAAAGGGATTTCCCGGCGGGCAACCTCAGCCTGAAGGGCTTGCGGAACATCTTCCAAAAAATGTAATTTGCCTGAAGAAATTAAGGCTGATTCCTCTTCGTTACTCATGATTTGGATGCTTTTGGAAAGTAAGCTTTAAATCTATTCCTTCAATAATCTTGCAAAACACCAGAACAGTGAGCCAAGATGGTTTCATTATGAAAGAGTTTTATGTTGATTGACATTAAGAAATAATATCAAGGAATTTCATGTTTGGTTTGGGTATCTGGGAACTGCTGGTCATTCTAGGGATCGTTGTAATCCTTTTCGGAGCAAAACGCCTTCCCATGATTGGAGAAGGTCTTGGGGGCATGATCACCAGTTTCAAAAAAGCGACAAAAAAAGAAGATAGCGAAAATCCTGTTGTTCAGGAAACCGTTTCCATGGTCGAGGAAGGTAAGAAAGAAGCCAGCTGAAATAAAGTCATTTTGCTTTTGGCTGAATGACCAAATTCATATCAATTCCCAGTTCCTTCAATCTTGCCACAACAGGAACCATTGCTCCATATTTAACCTCTTGATCTGCCTCTACATCGACAATCCACGGAGGCTTCTGCTTCTGGGTCCAGAGATCAACACTCTTCTTTAAAATCTTTTGATTTTCTTCATTTAAACTGTCACCAATTCTGGTATCACCTACGTAGACCACACCCTCCTTATCCAAAATAATTCTCAGTGGCGTCTGGACAGGTTTCATTTTGTCCTGACTGTAGGAATCCTTAGGTAGGTCAACTTTGATCACATGATTAACGATTGGCGCAGTGATCATGAAGATGATCAACAAGACAAGCAGTACATCAACAAACGGAGTAACATTGATGTCACTCAACGGCTCATTCTCTTGCCACTGTGAGTTGCCCATGGATGATCCATTCGATGCGATTTGCCAATTCCATACTAAAATCACGCATGTCATTAGCCTGTTTTCTTACAGAATTCCGGAAGTGATTGTAGGCCATCAGAGCAGGAATGGCAGCGAGTAATCCTGCTGCTGTTGCAACCAGGGCCTCCGAGATACCAGGTGCCACAGAAGCAAGGCTAGTTACCCCACTGGTACCTATGCTCTGAAAAGATCGGATGATCCCCAAAACCGTTCCAAAAAGACCAATGAACGGTGCGGCACTTGAAATCGTTGCCAAGATATTCAAACGTCTTTCAATCGAAGCATACTGTTCGTTGAATGCACGCTCCATGATGCGCTCAAATTGAGTACTGATGTAGGGCAGCATCGAACCTGAAACTGTCTGGTCAGAATTCCGCTGAATCCGTTGGCTGATTCGAACCATTTCTTCGAAAGCCAAACGATACATTGGTGCAAAGGTCGAATATGGAAATTGCCCAATCGACTGCTTTATCTGATTCAGTGAAGTCTCTTTGCGGAAAAGCAGAAGGAATTGTTGATTCTGCTTTTTTGCTTTTCTGAATTGAAGGGCTTTAAGGACAATAATCGCCCAGGAGAGTGAGGACATCAACAGCAAAATCAGCAGAACCAGTAAGCTGATGAAATTACTGTCTTTGAGCGCCAGCCCAACGATGCCCTTGTCGTCAAGCAGCTCTTCTAACATTCCCTGTGAAGAGGAACCTTCTGATTAAAGGGTTTTAATTCACTTCTTGGCATTACAACCTTGTGAACTCCACCCGTCGGTTTTTCTGCCAAGCTGCTTCGTTTTGTCCAAGAGCAACTGGACGTTCTTCTCCAAAACTAACAATGGAAAATTGTTCAGGATTTGCTCCCAGTCTCAGTAAATAATTCAATACCGAACGCGCTCTTCTTTCACCAAGGGCCAGATTATATTCGTTGGTTCCTCTCTCGTCACAGTGTCCTTCAAGTTGAACACGCATATCCGAATTGTTGATCAACCATTCGAAGTTCGATTGAATGATTGTCATAAATTCAGGTTTGATATTGCTCTTGTCATAATCGAAATAGACTATTCCTAACTCTTCAATCGGCACAGCCACTTCCTCCAAAGGCGCAGCAATAATGGTTACCGCTTCCTTAGGTGCTTTTTTCTTTATAATTTCCGGTTCAGCTTTTTCAGCTTTTTCAGCTTTTTCAGCTTTTTCAGCTTTTTCAGCTTTTTCAGCTTTTTCAGCTTTTTCAGCTTTTTC